>DATGHU010000035.1 GCA_035307765.1 bacterium
TGGAGGATGCCGGCCAGTACAAGCATGGCGGGCGCGTCAATCAGGTCGAACCGGTATCCCGTCTGACTGTGCTTCCCGCCGTGCGAGCTAACCTCAATCTCGGTAACGTCAGGGCTGACGCCCTTCATCACGTTCCCCTCACTGTATCGTGGTAGAGTGTCGGGACCGCCCCAATCACCCTGACTTTCAGGATGCGGTGGACCGGGTAGTGCTCGAACTCGGTCTTCCCGGCGTGGCCATAGCCCTGGGTCGCGATAGCGTAGGCATGTTCCCGGGCCTTGGCCGCATCACTCACCCCGTACTGGAACACCCTACCATCGTCCAGGTAGACTGCTATGGTAACGGTCTTCACTCTCCACCCCCAATAGAAGAGATATGCAAGGGATTAGCGGACACACCGCCAGCCCGTATGTATCAAGAGCTAGCGGGGTGATGACCCGGCTCATAACCGGCGGACCCAGGTTCAAGTCCTGGCGGGCCCACCAAGGAAAATGAGAAGTTCCGCCTGAAGCCCTCCCAGAGGAACCCCGGTTTGACGTTAGCAATCCGAGTTACCCCCGACTGACTTCACTACCGCGTGGACGCTCGAGCGGCACGCCGCGCAGCCGGTGTTTCTCTGTATTCCAACGGTGGAGTTCCTAACCGTGGCGGGTCTAAACCTCCCTGTTTTGGGTATTGGGGAAGGAGGAGACAGCTTCTCCCGAGAGGAGAAGGTTGAGGGGCATCTCGCCCCTTTTTTCATGAACCACAATCACTTGATCGACTCCACACCCCACGCACGGCTCCCACACTGGCCCGCGGGCTCCCCCTGGACCGGGGAACTCCATCTTAGTTCAAGCGTGATGCTCGGCGGTATCGTCGCGCTTGCCGCCGCGCTGCGGTTCACCTTAATCGGTCAACACAGCCTGTGGTTTGATGAGGCGTTCGTCGTGTGGGTGACCCGCCTCAGGTGGCAGGAAATCCTACCGGCCCTCAGAGGGATGGACAACCATCCCCCGCTCTATTATCTGCTGATGAAAGGCTGGGTGAGCATTGCCGGCAGGGACGAGGTGGCCCTGCGGGTTCCCTCAGCCTGCTTCAGCACCCTCTGCGTCCCCCTGACCTACGCGCTGATGCGCAGGACCTCCCGGGAATGGGTGAGCCTCTTGGGCGCTTTCTTAGTGAGCGTCTCACCGTTAGGGATCATGACGGGCCAGGAAGCCAGGATGTACCCGCTGCTGAGTGCGCTTGCCCTCGGATCGACGCTCGCCGTCGCCGCGTGTGCGGAGCGCGGAAGAGCAGCCGACTGGATCGTCTATGTTGGGCTCGCGACGGCGATGATCTATACACATCACCTGGGCCTCTTCGTGCTCGCGGCGCACGGAGCCTGGATCATCTTGTACGAACGGCGACACGTCGTGCCGTGGCTGTGGAGCCTGGCGGTGGTGGTCGTTCTATACACTCCCTGGATTCCCGCACTTTGGGACCAAACCCATCACGTCAACACCCAGCTGTTTGGCTCGATGACGTATCGGGAGCCCGGCGACCTCCTCGGGCTGTTTGCGTTTGGAGGATCGCTCTTCGGCATGGGCACGTACTTCTCGAGCGGCCCACTCAAACCGATCGAGCAGCTCATTGTGCTCCTGCCGTTCCTGGTGACGTTGTGGCGGGGGGTGGTTTCGCTCCGCACTGACCGCAGCGGTTTGGCGCTCCTTGGACTTCCTCCCGCCGTTACCATCGGTGTGGTGCTCGTGATCTCCCTCGTGAAACCCGCCTTCAATCCGCGCTGGTTCTCTTTTTTGGCCCCGTTCTACGCGATGTTCCTTGCCCGAGGTATTGTCGACGTGGCGGAGGGTCTTCGGGGTCAGCGCGACCGGAGCGTGGCGCTCTTGACGGCAGGGGTCCTCCTGTACAGCATGCCGGTGTTGACGCCGTACTACGCGAATCCCGCTGCTCGGCCTTATCAATGGCGTTCGGCGGCGGCGCTCGTGAAACGTCAGGCGAGACCCCAGGATCTCCTCCTCTACGTGGGGGTGGAGCCCAAGGTCGTCTTCACCTACTATCTCCAAGATCCGCCTCCCTCGCTCACCTTGGCGGCGGCGCCAGGGAGCCCCGGGAACCCCAGCCTCACCGTCCAGCAGGTACGGATGCTCGCGGGGCGATTCCCGCGCGTCTGGCTGGTCGTGACCAACCCGTTCACTCCGGTGAGCCCGTTCGTCCACGAACAGCTCCTTCCGGCGCTCGATCGTGGCTACCGCATGATTGGAGGCCGCGACTTCGATGGGATTTGGATCTACCTCCTTGAGGCGAGACCGCGCTAGGTCAGTGCCATTTCGAAGCCTGCCATGGATGCAACAGGGAGGCTAGCCCGAAGGCGCGTGGGCTATCGCAAAGTAAACACGAAGCGGTTGGGCTCGTGCCGTGAGTGGTCCAGGCTCCTGCTCCGCCGCGCCCCGCCAGCGCTCAGAGATCCCGGACTTCGGCCGAAGGCAGGTTAGTCGTGCAGGACGATGTTTACGAGTGAGCCGTGAATTCGCAACTTCCCGTTATACTCAATGAAGCCCATCTTTCTGAATCTGTTCATAAAAAAGCTCACGCGTGCCCGCGTTGTGCCGATCATCGCGGCGAGCGTCTCCTGACTGATATGCGGAACCACCGTCTCCGACTCGTCGCCCTCCGCGCCAATGCGGGAGAGCAGGATGAGAATCCGCGCCAGCCGCTTCTCGCTTGAATTGAAGAGTTGATCGACCAGATCCTCTTCAATGCGGATGTTGCGGGACAACAGATGCGTCATGAAGATGTCCGAAAACACCGGCTGTTGATGCAGCAAGCGAACCATGGCCTTCTTCTCGACTCTCTCGACAGAGCCGTCGGCGATCGCGGTGGCCGTCGCCATGCGAACGCGTTGGCCGGCCAGCGACCCCTCACCGAAGAAGTCGCCCTGACTCAACATCCCGACGACCGCTTCCCTTCCGGACGTCGACAACACCGTCAGCTTGATCTTGCCCTTATGCACATAGAACACGGCATCAGCCGGATCACCTTGCGAGAACAGGGTTTTCTTCGCCCGAAACGCGATCGTGGTTCGCCCGGCCTCGACCTTTTCAAGAAAAGCCCCGGGCTTGAATTGATGGGAGTTCGTCTTCGAGGAGGATCTCTTCATTTTCATGGCTGGTCTCGGCGTTCGCCCCTCCCACCGCCTGGGCGTGCCCGGGCGATATGCACATCCCTATTATACACGATGGATTGTCCGGATCCCACGGCACGTGGTCCGGCTCGCCGGCTCGCCCGACGCGCACATCAGGGCGCCATGATCAGCGCCTCCCGGAGAATCGCGGAGAGGGCTGCCCTGATCCTCCGCTCCCTTGACTGTTTCCGCCGTCGCAATTTCCCGGACGGTTTCAGCCTCTTTATTCTTCGCACCCGCTTCACGCCGCGCCTCCATCATCCATGTTCGTCATGTCCCGCCAGGCCACGGCCGACCACGAACCACTCAGACCCTACCGGTTCGGCCGGCCTGATCTGCGCCCTTCATCTGCGCCATCAGGGCCGCGATCCGGTCTTGCGACGCAGCGGCGGCCCCGAACGCAAGGCCGCCGCCGTTGCTGGAAGGTATCGAGGCGCGCGGCGAGCCGCGCGCCGTTAAGAAATTCTGATCGTCATTCAATTCCACCAACCTGGCATCCTCGGTCATGATCGACAAACCCCTCAGCGTCCTTGTCGCTTCCCGTGCTATGCCGCCGCGTTCCGTCTTCCAAAGACCAACCGCATCAGCCAAAGGACCACGACGGCCCCCACAAAGGCGACGACGATCGAGCCGATGTTCACTCCCGTGGCTCCGGGGTGCCCGAAGTAGTTGAAGATCCATCCCCCGACGAGGGCGCCGATGACACCGATCACCAGATCTCCGAGAACGCCACCAGGCCCCTCCCCCGGAATCACCTTCTTCGCCAACCAGCCGGCGATGATCCCGACGATAATCCATGCCAGAATGCTCATCTCCTATCTCCCTTCTCCCAAAAGAAGCGGATATGAAACCACCGTGGTGACGATTTCCGCACGCACGATCCCAACCTGTCTCGCGACCTGTGGCGACGGTGCCCGCGCCGGCTCCATGCGTTCATGGCCCGGACATCCTGGTCGGTGAGGGTCGGCCAGAACCCTCGGATATTGGGTGGCTCCGTGGATTCGTGCTCCGTCGCCATGCCCGGTGCATCCTTTTATGACTCCCCTGGGGAAACCGCCCTTCCCCTGCCCGGCTCCACCGTCCCCCCCAGGCCGGCGTCGGGGCCGTCACGCTGTGGACCCCGCCGCCGCCTGAACCCTGGACGCCTTCGCTGGACTCTGGGGCACCTTTCCGCCCTACTGGTTCACAACCCGTCCGGCTTCCGTATACGTGAGCCACTGCCCGGTTTGCTGGTGGCTCAGATACCGGAGGTACCCGGGCAGGGACATGAAGTTCGTCTCCGCGGTGAATGGGGTAAGGTTCCGCACGTTCGGATACTGCTGTGCCGACGCGACACCCGCCACCGCTGCCGAGAACACCGCCACGCCAAGGACGATGACCGCTAGCTTCCGCATTGTGTTCATTTGTTCTCCCCCCTCGAGATTCTTCTGGTTCATCTCTGCGACACACCCAGCGTACCAGCCCCAGGGGGTCCCGTCTGTGCAAAACTGCTCACCCCTGCTCACGTGAAGACAGTGGGGGGCGCCACGTGTCGGCGGGCACGAAGGTGGAAATCACATCGGCCAGCCTCGATCCAAGGCGAAGGAACTCGAAATTGCCCGCACCCGACTATTCCGGGTTCGAACCCCCGCGGGCTCACGGCCAAAACAACGGTCTCCGGAGATCGCCCGCGACCACCCCCACTGAGGACACGGGCAAGCGTGAATGGGCCGGTGGCGCGCGTCATGGATGTGCGTTGCCGCCTGGGAAGACCCATCCACCGCTCCCGACTATTCTCCCCAGAAAAGGCACCTGCCAACGCCTACCACGGGAGTGGGGGCACAGGGGGTTCAGGTGTGTAGTGCATCCCGGCCTTGAAAATGTGCCGGACCTGTCGTGTCGCACTAATGTTCACAAGAGGATTGCCCTCGAGCAGGACGACATCCGCTTCCTTGCCCGGGGACAGGGTGCCCAGGCTGTCGGACCAACCCATCAGCTGGGCGCAGCTGACCGTCGCTGCCCGGAGCGTCTGCTCCGGCGTGAGCCCGATCTGCACCATCAACTCGAGTTCCAACGCCAGGTCGTGATGAAACACCCGCGGCGCACCGGTGTCTGTCCCGGTCGCGAATTTCACCCCCGCCTGCACCGCGCGCATGAAGTATTCCATCTTGCGGTCCCACACACGGTACGCACTCGCCACGAGCGTCGGAGCGAGCCCGATCTCGCCCCCCTCCCGGGACAGCTTCCAGTACGCCGCAAATGTCGGGACGATCCACACGTCGTGTTTGAGTAAGAGCTCGATGACGTCATCGGGCATCTCGGTCGCGTGCTCGATCGACTGCACGCCCGCCTTGACCGCCGCCCGGGTGACCCCCGCGGGGTGCGAGTGCACGGCCACCCACTTCCCGGCCCGGTGGGCCTCCTCGACCCCTGCCGCCAATTCCTCCGCCGTGTATTCCATCCGGAACGGGTCCTCCGTGGCCTGCATCACCCCACCGCTGGCGATCAGCTTGATCCCGTCGGCCCCCGCCGCCACCTGGGCCCGGACCGCCTCCCGCAGCGCCGCAGGGCCATCGACTTCTTCGCTCAACCCGCTCCCGTGGCCGCCGCTGTGGCCGAGCCATCGACCCGCCGCCTGCATTCGGGGGCCTGGAATCAGCCCAAGGTTGATGGCCTTCTTGAGCTGCAGATCGATGTGGGCGTGCGCCCCGACCTCCCGCCACATGGTGATGCCGGCATGGAGGGCGTTCCGCGCAAACGCCGCCGCCTGGATCGCCTTCAGCGTGTGGGGTTGGGCGGTCACCGGCCCGACGTCCATCGTGTGCATGTACCCGCTGAAATGCCCGTGCATCTGCCCCATCCCGGGGATGGCGGTCAACCCCCGCGCGTCGATCACCTCGTCCCCGCCGATCGCGACGGGCGACCGGAGGATGGCGTGCACCTTCGTGCCTTCGATTTGAATCGCCCCCTGCTCGATCACAGGGCCGTCCATCGGGATGATGCGGCAACCGTTGATCGTGATCACGGACTCCTCCTCGAGATCGTTATCCGGCACCCGCGCGTGGATCCAGCGCGTCCCGCAGCCAGTCTCCGATCAGGTTGGTCGCCAGCACCGTCAGCATGATCGCCGACCCGGGAAAGGTGGACAACCACCACGCCACCGACAGCGCCTGCGCGCCGTCGCTGAGCATCCCCCCCCAGCTCGGAATGTTCGCCGGGATCCCGAGCCCGAGAAAGGTCAGTGCCGCCTCCGCGGTGATCATGCCGCCGAGGGAAAAACTCGCGATCGTCAGGACCGAGGGAAGCACATTCGGCACGACGTGATGGAAGATGATGCGCCGGTCCGCCGCGCCGAGGGCCCTGGCCGCATCGATGTACTCCTGCTGGCGAATCCCCAGGACTCGGCTCCGCGTCACCCGCGCATACCCCACCCAGCCGGAGATCGCCAGCACCGCGATCAGGTTCCGCACCCCCGCCCCCAGGACGGCGACGATGGCCAGGCTGAGGAGGATCGACGGGAAGGCCAGTTGGACGTCGGTCACGCGCATCAGCAGGTCGTCCCAAAGGCGGCCGAAGTAGCCGCTCAGCACGCCGACGGAGGTCCCGAACGCCGCCGAAAGCGCGACGGCGCTGAACCCGACAAGCAACGAGATCCGGGACCCGAAGATCACGCGGCTCAGGAGGTCCCGGCCGAGTTGGTCGGTCCCCAGCCAAAAGCGGTGTCCGGTGCTCACCGCCATCGGCGGGAGGAGGCGGTGGGCGATATCCTGCGCGTCCGGGTCCATCGGCACGAGATGGGGAGCCCACCCCGCCACCAGTCCGGCGCCCACCAGCACGGCGGTGCCGATCCAGACCCCGGGATCCCGCCGCGCGGCGCGCCAGGCCGGCCACCACGAACGCCGCCGGGGGTGCCCCGCCTGAAGCGCGCCGCCGGCCGTCATCAACTGTAGCGGATCCGCGGGTCGAGCCACGCGTACAACAGATCGGTGAGGAGCGTGGCCAGCACGAAGATCGTGGCCGCGAACAACACCGCGGCCTGGACGACGGGGATGTCGCGGGCGAAGATCGCCTGGACGGCCAAACGCCCCATCCCCGGCCAGGCGAACACCGTCTCGGTTACCACCGCCCCCCCCAAGAGCGTCCCGAGCTCCAAGCCGATCCAGGTGACGATGGGCAGGCTGGCGTTCCGGAGTGCGTGCTTGCCGACCACCGTGAATTCCCGCAGTCCTTTCGCGCGGGCGGTCCGCAGATAGTCTTCCGAGATGATCTCGAGCATGGCCGATCGGGTGAGCCGCAGGATCCCGGCGGCGGAGAAGACACCGAGCACGACGGCCGGCAGGGCGAGGTGGCGGAGGCCGCCGATGCCGCCCGTCGGCAACCAGCGGAGCACGACCCCGAACAGCAGGATCGCCTGGAGGCCCAGCCAGAACGTCGGCATCGACTGACCGATCATGGAGACCAAGAGGGCCCCGCGATCAATGATGGTCCGGCGGCGGAGCGCGGCGGCGATGCCCAGTGGCACCGCCACCCCGACCGCGATCGCCAGCGCGGCAGAGGCGAGCTCGGCCGTCGCCGGCACGCGGTCCAGCACGAGGGGGAGCGCGGGGGTATCCTGCCTGACCGAGAGGCCGAAATCCCCCCCCAGCGCGGCGCGGACAAACGTCAGGTACTGGACCGGCAGGGGCCGGTCCAGACCGAGCGCGTGCCGCATCGCGATCACCTGAGCCTGGCTCGCCTGAAACGGCAGCAGCAGCACCACCGGGTCGCCGATCACGTGGGTCAAGGCAAAGGCGGTCGCGGAGATCCCCACGAGCACGAACACCGCCTGGACCAGCCGGCGTGCCATGTACCGCTGCATCAGCGCGCCCCGCCCCCGGGGCAGCGGGGTCTTACTTCAGCGTCGCCTTGGCCAGCCACAACGTCTCATCCGCCCGCGGGGTCCAGTTCAGCCGGGCGTTGACGCCGTAGATGCCCTTTTGTGTGTACATGAAAATGATCGGGGCCGCGTCGTAGACCAGCGGCTGGATCTCCCGGTAGAGCGCTCCCCGGCGGTCGGGGTCGAGCGTCGCCTTGGCCTTCAGGTAGATGGCCTGGATCCCCTGGTTGCAGTACCAGGAGTCCCACACCCCGCACGAGACGTTCTCCAGCGCGTCGGCCGCGTCCAGCGCCGCCGACCCCGAGCCGATCAGGAAGATGGGGCCGAGCTGGTGCTTGAAGTACATGTTCACAAAATTGCCCCATTCGTAGTACTTGAGGTCGGCATTCACCCCCACCGCCTTCAGGTATCCCACCACCGCCTGTGACACCTGGGCGTCCGCGAGATAGCGTCCCCGGGGCGACTGGAACACGATGTCGAACCCATTGGGGAACCCCGCTTCGGCCAGGAGGGCCTTGGCCTTTCCGGGATCATAGGCGTACGGGCGGAGCCGCGGGTTGAACCCGAGGTAGGCGGCCGGGACGAGCGTCGACTCCACGGTGCCGAACCCCCCCAGAATGTTCTTGACGATCGCATCCTTATCCACGGCGTAGTTGAGCGCCTGGCGCACCCGCTTGTCGCGCAGCGGCCCGGTCCCGGTGTCCAGCATGATGTTGATCGAGCGGGTGCCGGTCGTCACCTCGGCCTTGAGGCGGGGGTCGTTCGCGACGCTGGCAACCAGATCGGGCGCAAAATCGGTGATGATGTCCGCCTCGCCGCTCCGAAACGCCGCCACGCGCGCGGCCGGGTCGGGAATCAGCCGGAAGACGAGCGACCCAATGCTGGGGGCGCCGCCCCAGTAGTCGGGATTTGCCACGAGGGTCACGCGGTCGTCCTTCACCCACGACTGGAATCGATACGGCCCGGTCCCCACGGGGTGCGTCGCGACGTAACTCGCGCCTCGCGCCTGGTAGTAGCGGGAGGGAGCGATCCCCAGCAGCATCAAGTTGGGGAGCAGGAGCGGCATCGGGGCAGCGGTCATCACCCGGACCGTGTAGGGATCCACCACCCGCACATCCTTCACGCCGTCCACCAGGTAGTTCGATGGTGAGTCCTTGAGCAGCGCGCGATCGATCGTGAATTTCACCGCCGCCGCGTCGAACGGCTCGCCGTTGTGGAACTTCACGCCCTTGCGCAGGGTGAACTCCCACGTCGTCGGGTCGACGATCTTGTAGCCGGTCGCCAGCATGGGAATGATCCGGCCGGCGTCGTTCCGCATGAAGAGCGGGTCATAAATGTGCAGGGTGACGTTGTACCCTGTGCGGGAGATCTCCTGAAAAGGATCCAGCGTCGCCGGTTCCGCGCCCTGCGCCACCGTCACCGTCCCACCGGCGGCATCCGTCGGCGCCGGCAGCGGCGCGACCACCGCCCCCGCCAACGCGAACACCAGCAGTGCCGAGAGCATCGATATCCGGGCCAGGTTCATCTCTCCTCCTCCATTCGTGTGGGGTCGTCTGTACCTCAGTCGCCCGCAGGGAGCACTCGGATTGGCGGCACGCCGAGCTCACGCAGCGCATCGCTAAACATCGTGCACCCGCCCGCCTTGACCGTCTCCAGCCGGGCGAGCTGCACGTCGGTCTGCGCCCGCAGTTCCGCAAAGACCTCACGCATCTGACGGGTCGGCGCGGCGTCGGCCATGTTCGTCAGGTCGGCGACGGTGGCCAGCTTGTTGTTCAACCGGACGGGAAAGTGGAACGTATCCTCAAAGGCCTGCGCCCGCCACTGAATCAGCTCGTCTTCGATGCTCTCCAGCTCGGAGCTCAGCTCCTTGGCCGCGCCGGCCAACGCCCCGCTCCCGCTCAGGCCCTCCGCCCGGGACACCCATTGCTGGATCTGGGCCCGGAGATCGCGGACGCTGAGAACCGCGGCGTGCACGTCCGTGAGCGTGTCGCGGACCTTGAGCAGGAACGTAAACTGTTCCTTGAGTTCCTCCTCCGTCGCCGTCCCCCGCGGATCCTTCCGGATCTCGAAGGGTCGCGTGACGACCCGGGTGCCTACGCTCAGCCGCGCCTGGTAGGTCCCCGGCGGGACGACCGGTCCGCCGAGGAACCCAAACCACATCGCCGCGTCCGCCACCTCGCGGGCGCCGGGAAGACGCATGTTCCAGACAAATCGATTCGCCCCCCGCTCGGCCGGCACCGCAGCCGCCTGGTCGTCTCCGGTCACCGCGTAGACCGCGCCGGACCGCTGCGGTGGAGCCACCCCCTGGCTCGAGAACTCTCGGAGCGCCCGTCCTCCCGCGTCGAGGAAGGCGAGCTTCACCTCCTGCGCCGGCTTTTCGCTGAAATAGTAGTGAACCACCACGCCGCCCGGTGGATTTTGGCCGGCGTCCAGCAGCACTCCCGACCCATCGGCCGTTTCCTGCGCCGTGACCCCCAGCCCCCCTGCCCTCCGGTAGACCCGGGCCCCCCCCTTCCGGAACGAGAGCGGGTGGCCATTCAGCCGGGTGGCAGCGCGCGGCCGGAACAGGTGCAGGTCGGCCCGCGCCACCTCGTCGGTGAGCTGCCGCAGCGGCGATACGTCGTCCAGTATCCAGAACGACCGCCCGTGCGTCGCCGCCACGAGATCATCATCCTTCACCACCAGGTCGTGGACCGGAACGACGGGGAGGTTGTTCTGAAGCGGGTGCCAGTGCGCGCCGTCATCGAGCGTGAAGTACACGCCGCGCTCCGTGCCGGCGTAGAGCAGGCCGCGGCGCGCCGGGTCCTCGCGGATCGCCCGGGTGACGAGGTCGTCCGGGATGCCCCCGACAATTACACGCCAGGTCCCCCCGTAGTCGTGGGTCTTCAACAGGTAGGGGTGCAGGTCGTCGAGCTTATACCGCGTCGCCGCAACGTACGCCGTCCCCGGATCGTGCGGGGACGGCTCGATCACGCTGATCAGCGCCCACTCCGGAAGCGACGCGGGGGTGACGTTCTGCCACGTCGCCCCGCCGTCCCGCGAGCAGTGAATCAGGCCGTCGTCCGACCCCGCCCAGAGGACGCCGGGCTGCACGGGCGATTCCCCGAAGGCGAAGATGGTACAGTAGTACTCCGTGCCCACGTTGTCCCGGGTCACCGGCCCACCCGATGGGGCCAGTTTACTCCGATCGTTGCGCGTCAGGTCCGGGCTGACCACGTCCCAGCTCGCGCCTTCGTTGGTCGTCCGGAAGACCCGGTTGCCGGTCACGTAGAGGAGATGCGGGTCATGTGGTGAGAGCACGATTGGGAACGTCCACTGAAAGCGATACTTCAAACTCTCCGCCCCATACCCCGCCGGGTTCTCGGGCCAGACCGTGATATCGCGAACCTCGCCGTTCCGGTGATCATATCGGGTCAGCATGCCCTCGAACACACCGCCGTACACGATGTCCGGATCGTCGGGCCGGACGGCGATGTAGCCGGATTCACTCGCGCCGACGTCGTAGTAGGTGCTCGAGGTAATGGCCCCGTCGCCGGACCAACTCGGGATCGAGATCGTGCTGTTGTCCTGCTGGGCGCCGTAGATCCGGTAGGGAACGCGGCTGTCCGTCGTGACGTGGTACATTTCGGCCGTCGGCTGATTGTAGATCGTCGACCATGAATCCCCGCCGTTGAGAGAGATGCTCGCGCCGCCGTCGCTGCCGTTGATCATCCGCTGAGGATCCCGCGGGTCGATCCACAGGTCGTGGTGATCGCCGTGCGGCAGGGACTTCCTGGCAAAGGTGCGCCCGCCGTCCACAGATTTCCAGAGGTCCAGGTTTGCGATGTAGACCGTCTCGGCGTCCATCGGGTCGGCGAAGATGTGGCTGAAATAGAATGGTCGCTGGCGTGGTTCCCGGTCGCTGTTCACGCACACCCAGGTCGCCCCTCCGTCGTCGGAGCGGAAGATGCCGCCTTCCTCCGCCTCCACGATGGCCCAGACCCGCTCCGGCCGCGCCGGGGACACCGCCACGCCGATCCGGCCGCGAATCCCGCGGGGCAGCACGGGGGTATCGGTCAGTTCGGTCCAGGTCTCTCCCCCGTCAGCCGTCTTGAACAGGCCGCTGGCCGGCCCCCCGCTGGACAGCGCCCACGGAGTCCTGCCGGCCTCCCACAGCGCGGCGTAGAGGATCCGGGGGTTGGTCGCATCCATGCTCAGATCGCACGCGCCGGCCCGATCGTGCCGGAAGAGGATGCGCTGCCACTGCCGTCCGCCGTCCGTCGACCGGAATACGCCGCGCTCGGGGTTGGGGCCGTAGACGTGGCCGAACGCGGCCACGTAGACGAGGTCGTGGTCGCGGGGGTGAACGCGAATCCGGGCGATGTGCCGGGTGTCCGCCAGTCCCACGTGCTGCCAGGTTTTCCCCCCATCGCTCGACCGGTACACCCCGTCACCGTGCGCGACGTTGCCCCGGATGCACGACTCCCCCATCCCCACGTAGAGCACGTTGGGGTCGGACGGCGAGATGGCGAGGGCGCCGACCGACGCGGTCCTCAGGAACCCGTCGGAGATGTTCCGCCAGGTCCACCCGGCATCGTCGGTCCGCCAGACGCCTCCGCCGGTGGATCCGAAGTAGAAGACCTGCGCGCGCTCCGGATCCCCCGCGACCGCGATGACGCGGCCCCCGCGGAACGGACCAACCAGCCGCCACCGAAGTGATGTGGTGAGACCCGTGGGATCGTACGCACCGCCGTCGCTCATGACATCTCTCCTCCCCGCACTCCGATCGGGTGCTTGCTCACGGTGCCCCGCGCCCCCTCCCCGGCGGATTCGCCGGGACGCCATCGGGGGATGGCGCGCGCGCTTACCGGAGACGCGGATCCAGGTAGTCGCGAAGCCAGTCCCCCACCAGATTCACGCCCAGCACGGTCATCAGAATCGCCAGCCCGGGAAACGTGGTCAGCCACCACGCGTCCGTCATGTATTCGCGGGAGTCGGCCAGCATCGCACCCCAGGTGGGGGTCGCCGCGCCCACCCCCAGGCCGAGAAAACTCAGCCCGGCCTCGGACAGAATCGTGCCGGCCACCGAGAACGTGGCGACGACGATCGCGGACCCGACGACGTTCGGCAGGGCATGAGAGAGCAAGATCCGCATGACGGGAGCCCCCATCGCGCGCGCCGCCTGGACAAACTCATGCTCCCGGACGGAGAGCACCTCGGAACGGACGACGCGCGCATAGGTCACCCAACTCGTGAGCCCGAGCACCCCGATGATGTTCCCGAGGCCGGGCCCCAGGACAGCCATCACCGCGAGCGCCAGCAGGATGAATGGAAAGGCGAGCTGCACATCGCCCACCCGCATGATCACGCGATCCATCCATCCACCGTAGTAGCCGCTCACCAACCCGATGATCGTCCCGAGGGTGCCGCCGATCGTCACGGCCGTCAGGCCCACGAGCAGCGAGATCCGGGCGCCGACCAGCAGCCGGCTCAAGATATCCCGCCCCAGCGGATCCGTCCCGAGCCAGTACCGGATCCCGTCGCGAACGACCAGCGGCGACAGCAGCCGATTCTGCACGCGGACGAGGGTCGGCGATTGGGGAGCCAGCCAGGGGGCGGCAAGGGCCGTCCCGACGATGAACGCGAGCAGGAGGGCGCCGACGATGGCACCGGGGGAGCGGCGGAAATTGCGGAAGAGGCGCGCCGCCATGCCTCACCCATATCGGATGCGTGGGTCAAGGTATCCGTAGGCCAGATCGACGCAGAGGTTCAAGATGACGAACACCGATGCGACGACGACAACCGCCGCCTGAACGATCGGAAAGTCTTTCTGGTAGATGGCGTTCACGATCAGCCGGCCCACCCCCGGCCACGCAAACACCGTCTCGGTGATGATCGCGCCCCCGAGCAGCACGCCGAAATCCAATCCGACCAAGGTCACGATCGGCAAGAGCGCGTTTCGCAGGGCGTGATGGTAGACGACGGTCAGGGATGATACCCCTTTCGCCCGCGCGGTCCGGATGAAATCATGGCCGAGCGCATCGAGCATCGAGGCGCGCACCACCCGGGCATTCCGCCCCATCGAGTACATGGCGAGGGTGATCCCCGGGAGGACCAGGTGCGTGACCCCGCCGCGGCCGGAGACCGGAAACCAGCGCAGCTCGACGCCGAAGACAAGAATCAGCAGCAGGCCGAGCCAAAATCCGGGAGTGGACTGGCCGAGCAGCCCCCCGACCATGCTCGCGGTGTCGATCCACGTCCGGCGATGTGTGGCCGCCGCGACGCCGAGTGGAAGCGACACCACAACCGACAGCAGCATCGCCACCGCCGCCAACTCCAGCGTGGCGG
This sequence comes from bacterium, assembly GCA_035307765.1. Taxonomy (NCBI): domain Bacteria; species bacterium. Next base: position 14,349 of record DATGHU010000035.1, read on the forward strand.
GCATCCGCTCCAGGACGAGCGGCAGCGCCGGTATTTGACTGCGCAACGAGACCCCAAAATCGCCCCGCACGGCGTGGCGGAAGAACTCGCCGTATTGGACCCACCACGGGCGGTCGAACCCCATCTGGTGGCGGAACTCGGCGATCTGCTGGCGCGTGTAGTTCTCTGGGATCATCAGATAGGTCGGATCCCCCGACAGGAAGAGAATCGCAAACGAGAGAAAACTGACCCCGACCAGCACGGTCAGCGATTCCGTCAACCGGCGGGCTACAAACGCTCCCACCAGCTATCCTTCGGCCACCGGCGCCCCGAGTCCGAACAACAGCTGCCCCTTCCTCGCCGCCATGCTCGTGTTGAAAAAAAGCACCTCGGCGTCGACCGGGGCGACGATCTCCTGGATGGAGCGCCCCCACAGATCGCGCAGGCGCCCAATCACCTGCTTCGCCCGCACCCGCTCGCGCAGGTCCACCGTCCACGCAAAGAGCCCGTCCCGTTCGGCCAGGACCAGCACGAATTCGACCAGCCGCAGGGGGGGCCCCGGGGTGGCGCCGGCGACCATCCCCAGATGGGCCAGGGCCCGGCGCAGACCATCGAGATGGGCCGCGACATCCTCCGCCTTCGCCTGGTCTTCCCCCCCCGCCTCGGCCACGATCGCCGGGATCCCCCGCGCCGCCGCCGCCGCCTGCATGTAGCCGGGCACGGGGCGGCGCAGCACGTCCTTCGACCGACGGACCGCGATCGGAAACCCATAACTTGCGGCCAGCGCGTGCGATTTGGCGTCCAGCGCCGGATCGTCGGTCTGCTGGTAGATGGTGAACGGGGTGAGCCGTTCCATCAGGTCGCCGCCGTGCAGGTCGATCAGCGCATCGCAGCGGGAGAAGATCTCGTCAAACAGGTACGCGGCCATCACCTCCGTCACCGTGCCGTCACGGCGGCCCGGGAAGACCCGGCTGGGATTCTTGCCGTCCAGCGGCACGACGGCGGCCACGCGCTCCCAGAACGCGGGCTGGTTCAAGACCGGAAAGACGAGTACGTGACCATGCACGCGGTTCGGTTCGAGCTCGTCGGCGAGACGCAACGCCGCCTCAATCCCGGCATACTCTGACCCGTGCATCCCGGCCGTGATGCACAGCGTCGGACCGTCCGCGGTTCCGCGGACCGAGATATAGGGCCAGGAAAGTCCGGCCAGCGCGGGGTGCTCAAAGGCGAGCGTGGAACACGTCTTGCTCCCCGGCCGCCCGAGGCCCTCGGGCATCATTTCGTATTCACCGACGCTCCCTCCAGCATGATGAGTTCATCCCGGCGCGGCTCCCAATTGATCCGCTTGCTCACGCCGTAGTAGTCGATTTGTTTGTAGAGGTAAATGATCGGGGGGTCATCGTGAGCGATCTGCTGCAGTTTGTACAGGGTCTGCGTTCGCTGATTGGGATCGACCGCCAGGTTCAGGCTCCCGTACAGCTTCTCAAAGTCGGCGTTATTCCAAAACGTGGGGTTGTACCCGTAGTCCTTCTCCAGATAGCGGATCTCGTCCTGACCGTCAAACGAAGAGCCGAGCCCCAACAGGTACATGTCGGCGGGGTTCACATCGTCGAACATCTTTTTGGCGTACACCGGCCAGGCCAGCGGGTTCACCTTCACCTGGACGCCGACGGCCTGCAGATACGATCCCACCGCTTCGGCGATCTCCTTGTCGCGGATGTAGCGGCCGACCGGCGTGTCGAGCGTCACGCTGAGCGGTTGCCCGTCTTTCACCAACACCCCGTTCTCCAGCTTCCATCCCGCGTCCGACAACAGCGCCCTGGCCTTGTTGGCATCGTAGGGGTACGGCTTGACCGCAGGGTTCGCGTAGGCGTTCACGACGGTCGCCATGCGCTGGCCCTTGCCGTTCAGCAGCGATCGCAAGATGGTGTCCACATCGACCGCGTAATTCATCGCCTGGCGGACGCGTAGATCCTTGAAGACCGCGCGGTCCGTCCGCATCCCGATGAAGATATCGCGGCCGCCCTCCACCGTCTTCACGGTCGCCAGCGGGGACCCGTTGATGCGATTGACCTGGTCGGGCGGAACGTTGACGATGATATCGGCGCCTCCGGAGAGCAGATCGGCGATCCGCGTCCCGGCCTCGGGCACCGGCCGGAAGATCACCGTCTGAAGCTTCGGCTTCGCCCCCCAGTAGTTCGGGTTGATGGTGACCGTCGCATGGTCGTCGTGCACCCACTCCTTGAACATATACGGCCCGGTCCCGATGGGGCGCAACGCCGCCTGCGCCGGGGTCACGGTGCTGTAATACTTCGGGGCCACCATGTAGAAATTCACCAGCCACTCCAGCATCAGGGGCGCCGGCTTCTTCGTCACGATGTTCACCGTATAGTCGTCCACCGCATCGACCCGATCAACCTCAAAGAACCCCTTGAGAAAGCTCGGGGCTTTGATCGCCGGATCGTAGAGGCGATTGATGGTGTACTTGACGGCCTGAGCGTTGAACGGCTCGCTGTCGTGGAAGCGGATGCCTTTGCGCAGCTTAAACTGCCAAACGGTGGGGCTCAGAATCTTCCAGCTCTCCGCCAGGCGCGGGCTGTAGTGCATCTGGCTGTCGCGCGTGACCAGCGTCTCGAACATGGTCAGCATGATGTTGTCGCTGAACCGGGCCTGCGTAAACAGCGGGTCCATGCTTTCCGTATCCACCCCTTGATCGACAACCACTTGTGATCCAGTCTGGCCGCTCGACCGTTGGACCCCAAGGACGCCGACGGCGAGCACCATCACCAGCACAACCGCGAATCTCCGCAGCATCGCTGCACCTCCCCGCTTACTCGACGGCCATCGATCAGCGAACATTGCGACCTGCAAGGGTCACGGCGGATACCCCGTAGGGGCGCCGACGACATCCGAGGATTCCAGCAACCGCGCTTCGATGCGTTCGCCGTTCTCCTCCAGATAGGCGAGCAGTTGATCCCACCGGGCATGCTCCAACAGGTGCACGATTCTCGTGTGATGCGCCACGACGGCGGGGAGCGAAGGATAGACACGGCTCGCGTAATCCCTGACCAGGAGGTAGCTTTGAAACTTCAAACCCTGCCAGAAGCGTTGCAGGCGGCGATGGGCCGTATGCTGGAAGAGTGTATCGGTGAATTGCAGATCAGCGCGAGCGACGCCAAGGATATCACCCTGCTCCGCTGCCGTCCGCATCGCCCGCAGGGCATCTCGAAGAGCTGCCAGTAACGCTTCGGACATTCGGCGGGTCACCAGCCGAAACGCCAATCGTTCGGTGATCACCATCAGGCTGTAGATTTCGTAGGCGTCCTGCGGCGTGAGTGCCGTCACGCGGGCTCCTCGGTGGGGAGTGAGGACCAGGAGACCCAGTTCGGCGAGTTCATGAAACGCTTCCCTGATCGGACCGCGGCTCACATCGAGGTCCCGGGCGATGTTTGCCTCAATCACCCGGTCGCCGGGGGCGAATTGCCCGTCGAGGACGGCCTGGACCAAGGACTCGCGGACTCCATCAGCGAGCGAGTGCCGCGACAATTTAAGGGCAGGGGAAGGACGGCTTCCATCCATGGAAACCACCACCGCTCGGCCAAAATCTTGCAGCACGGCTCGAGGCCTCAACCCTATCGCATCACAGAATCGTATGATTGTCAACAATTAACAATCTACCGATGACGGCGGGACAAACCGGTGCACCATCTATGCGGCAGCCTTGGTCGATCGCACGGACGTCGCAGCGATCGTGTCTACCCTACCCTAGGCAGCGCAGCCCAATGCCACCTGATCGCCCACGTGAGGCGCACGGTCATGCGGCCTCCGGCTGGGGGATCGATGATGAGCGGACCATGCGCAAGTGGGGGAGCACGGAGGCCCGCGTCCACCCGGAATCGCGCTTCAGGCCGGCCCAACGGGCCGCCTCGGCACAAGCAGGACGGACACCATGACCTGGACGGCCTCTCCCTTCTGGTTATAGGTGGTGTGGCGGGTCTTGAGGACGCCGCGATCGGGCCGGGAAGTGGAAGGCCGCGTTTCAAGCACCTCGCTTTCCACGCGAAGGAGATCGTCGGGACGGACGGGCTTGAGCCACCGCAGTTCGTCCACCCCCACCCCCAGGATGCCGCCAGCGGGTTTGAATTCGCTGTCGACGATGAGCCGCATCGTCATCGCCGCCGTGTGCCAGCCGCTGGCGGCCAAACCCCGAAACACCGTGGTCTTTGCGGTTTCCGCATTGAGGTGAAACGGCTGCGGGTCGAACATTCGGGCGAATGTCATGATCGCCTCTGCGGTCACGGCATAGGTCCCGGAACCGAACTGCTGCCCGACCTGAAAATCCTCGAGATAGCCGTCACCGAGCCGATGCTCACTCCCGGTCATCGGGCGAATCCTCGTTCAGGCCCCAGTGGCGGCGCGATGTTCGCACGGCCATTGGCTCCCGGCCCGAATCGTTTCCGTGCCACTCGAACGCCCCCTCCCGCGCCCAGTGCTGCGTGTTGCTGGGCGGTCAGATGTCTCTCCCCTCTCCTGTGCCGGCGGAGGCGGTCAGAACAACCCACGATCGCCCAGGGCCGAGCGTCGGATTTGGCCCGGCTTCTTTTCGGGCCTGATCCCCTTCAGCGCGGCGTGACGCAACCCATCCTTCCGCCGCTGCCGGTATTCGACGTCGACCACAAGGCTCGGCCGCACCCAGTGCGGCGGGAGGTCCGTGCGGAGTTCTCCGAAATGATCGCGCAACACCGGAGGGGGAGCGAAGGGACAGGTCTTTCGGTGGGTCCCCTGGAGGTCGTGCAGGATGGCCAGGCGCATCTCGTGCGACAGGCCCGTCCCCACCATCCCGGCGTACGCGAGCTTCCCTCGGCGGTCGTATTGTCCGACGATCAGCGTGCTGAGGCGGGCGGGGCCGCTGGCCAGGTACCCCCCGACCACAAATTCCTCGCGGCGCCGGATCGGGACCTTGAGCCAGTCGGGGCTGCGGTAGCCGGGCCGGTAGACGCTCCCCTTCCGCTTCATCACGACGCCTTCCAACCCCATCGAGGCGCAGGCCTTCATCAGCCTGGCGCCCTGCGCGGCGGGGAACCCTTCGGTGAGCCTCACGGCGTCGGACTGACCGACCCGCAGCAACTCCGCCAGAATCCTCCCTCGCTCCTCGAATGGACGGTTGTGCAATGCGTGCCCGTTCACGTACAGGCAATCAAACACCATGTAGCACAGGTGACCGAGGGCGCTCCCCTCCCGCGCCCGGAGCCGCCGCTGGAGCGCCTCGAAGTCCGGCCGGCCCGTGTCCGTGATGGCGATGACCTCTCCGTCCAGCAGGACCGAGGTCGGGAAACCGCGCAGCGCATCGGCGACCGGTGCGAAGAGGGTCGTCAGGGAGTGCCCGTTGCGCGAGAGGAGCCGGACCGAGCCATCCTTGACGGCCGCGAGGACCCGGAACCCGTCCCACTTCGGCTCGTAGGACCACTCCGGAGACGAGAATACGGCGGGGACCGTCTGGAGGAGCATCGGCGCCGGTCGACGCGGGAAGGGTGCATCTCCGCGCTGGTCCAAGCCCAGGCGGGCGAGCGTACGCGTGACGAGGTGAGCCCACATGAGGATCCGCTGGTATTGTATCGGAAACGCAGGTCCGCGCGGGGCCGGAACCGGAGGAGGGTCGCCCCGGAAGGTGGCGCGCGGGGGGAGGGGGAAACGATCCAGCGCAGAACGGCAGCGCGCCGTGACGAACCCTCAGAAAGGAGCGGCGACATGGCGACGACGAAGGAGCCCGACCTCGAGGAATTTTTCGTTGAGAGTGCTGACCTTCGCGCGTTTATCCGAGAAGTCGGGGAGGTCATCCACCGTTCCGGATCACCCGCTGAGGCGCTCGCAAAGATTCGGGGCCCGTTCGCCCGTCTGCTGGCCGACCGCGAGTGGCTCCCGCTGCAATATCGGCGCCCCGCGGAGCGGAGCGGAATGGGCGGGGGAATCGGGACATGGCTGATCTACCGCTCGGCTGACCGCGCCCTCTCCCTCTCCAGCCTGGTGGTCGTTCCGGGGGCGGTGACGCCGGTCCACGATCACCTGGCGTGGGGACTGGTCGGGCTGTACGAAGGGGAACAGGAAGAGCGGGTGTACCGGCAGCTCCGGAGCGCCGGCGCGGAGCACTGCGAGCTGGAACTCGCAAAGATCAACCAATTGCGCGTGGGGGACTTCTACGAACTGTTGCCCCCGGAAAACGACATCCACAGCGTGAAGACCACATCGGAGGTCACCTCGGTCTCGCTGCACCTCCTGGGGAGGGATATCGGCTGCGTGTGGCGCCATTCGTACGATCCCGACCAGCGCACGATGAGCGCCTTCCGCTCCGGGTATACGAATGCCCCGTGTCAGGAGGAGGCGGCGCGCCAAGCCGGAACCCCGAAACGCGATTGAAGGCCCCCTTCAACCGCTCAACGCCCGGCGTCGCGGGGAATCGACTGGATGGCGGTGTGATCATTCGCTGAAGGAAGCCACCCACCGCGTTCGCGCATCACACCGACCGCGCCCAAATTGTGAAGACGCTCCCCTCCAAGTCTCGGTTCGCCTTCACAAGACATTCACCACTTCTTCGAGAGACCGTCAACGCCCTTTCAAAACTCTCCGGTACTCTATAAACACACGAGTGTTCACGACCCCCCGTCGCGGCTGTAGGGGGGAAGGAGCCGCTCCAAGGAGGGGACGGCTCCATCGAGACGGCATCGGGGAAACGAGGGAGGCGCAAGATGAGAAAATTCGTGGCAGTAACGCTCGGCATGCTCATGACGACCCTGACGCTGTCCGGCATCGGCCGGGCGCAGGGCGTCACCACAGTCCAGGGAACGATACAGGCGGTGGATTGCCAGACCAACGCCCTGGTGTTGAATGCCCCCGACGGGACGCACGTGTTTCCCTCGGGTCCCTATACCACGGCGTTCGTGAACTCCACGCCGGTGAACTTCTGCGCGCTCCAGCAGTACGCCGGCAGCAGCGCGACCGTCTCGATCATCCCCAACGGGAGCCAGTGGCTGGCGGAGCGAGTCGATGTCTACGTCGCGGCCGCTCCTGCTCCGGCCTACCCCGCCCCCACCGCGTACGCCGGTCCGTCGTTGGCGGGCATCGTCTTGGGGACCATTGTCGTCGCCGGGCTCGTCTACCTGCTGGTCCGCGGGCACGACGGCCGGGTCTACCGCTATCCCTACCGGGGCGGATACCGTCAGGGCGATCGGTTCTACGGCGATCCCGGTAATGGCTACTATCGGAACGATCGATCGCCATCCTATCAACCCTATGGTGGACCGCGCGGGGGTCCCGCATACCGGTATGGCCCGTCCCAGCGCTGCGAAAACATCTACCAGCGGTGGTGCAATCGGGATGCTGGAAACAGCAACCGCTAAAACCGAACCGACATCGCGGGTGACGGGCGTGTGGTGATGGGGAGGAGCGGGCTTCGCGCCCGCTCCTCCCGCGCATGATCCGGTAACCACCCGAAGGGGCGACCCCCCGGTGCCGGCGGGGGTCGCCGCGGATGAGTCAGGCGATGGCGGCGAACAGCCTGGCGGCGACCATGACCCCGATCACCCACGTCACTACCGCGCAGATCACCCCGGCCGCGTAAAGCCCGAGTCGGGAGCGAGCGCACCCCGTCAGCGCGCACACGACGAGGCCGGAGGACACGATCGGCAGGCCGAGGGTCAACGCGTAGAGAAGCATCGCGCGCGGCGCCGTGTATCCGTATCCATAGGTAGCGGCGAGGGCGTTCCCCGCCGCTGCGCTGGCGGCGGCCGCGCCGAAGACCAGGATCAGGCCGACGCTGAGCCCGGTGATCCGCCACAGGCGGATGGGGCCCCCGGTCCGGGTTGCCCACAGGGCGAGGGCGGGAAAGAGGGCGATACTCGCCACTTGCAAAATGAGATGGATCAACGTCACACCCGCGGGCATCATCGCCGCGGCGAGTCAAGAGACGTGGGATGCCACCCGATACTGTCGATGATCCACCCCCCTCTTCCCGACCCCAATGACGGGGGAGATGGCCACCAAGAACGACATCTGGGTTTGGGCCGGTGTGTCGTTGGATCACCGCAACCAGGCGGCAGGGATGGGAATGACCCATCAGCGCCGCGACCCTCGGACGACTCCACAGTCGCCCCCGCTGATCCTCTCTCGGCACGACGAGGCAGGTGCGCAGAGTTAGGCACGGTTGACGTCACGGCCCTGCCGCCACGACGCATTTACCCGGCTCGTACCCGAACATAAACATCAGCGACGCGGGGCAAGCCGCGTCGCGGAAACACAGGCACACTGCCCGGGCTTGAGTGATATACTCCCGCGACGACGCGCCCCCGGTTCCGGGAATATCCGCGGTCGCTGTTCACTTTTTGAAGGGGTCCTACCGAAGCGCTCCGGGGATGCTGGAGGCCATCTGGGCATGCAATCGCCGTTGCCGCCTGGTTTCGCCCACCAAGTGCAGGGCAGCCCTAAGGGGCAAATGAACGAGTGATCGCCTGCGCGGCGTCGTTCAGGTAGTGCACCACGGGTGCGCCAAGCCGGGTATAGAACACCGCAACTACAATGACCACGAAGATCAGGAACCTCATCCTTCCCGCCCCCTTTCCCTCTGAAGAATGCCCCAGAACTCCTCCGCGGATGACACGACTGGCGTTCTGACCGGACCCTCGAACCTATGATCTTCTATCTTCCCGACCGAGGAGGGCCCGGGGCGCGCCCCAAGGACGGCATAAACGATAGACGAACACAATTTCGCGGCCGTACCGCTCGCAGGGAACTCGAACAAATCCGTCGCGGGAGCATCGAGAACAAGGCCGGCGAGCAGTGTGTTCGGCAGGACTTCGCCATGCGGGCTGGTACAGGTTCCGTACACCTCAGGCCGGCGGGTGATGCCTCTCCAGATAATCGCCCGAGGGAGGAGCCGGCGACGCACATGACAGGAGCGTGGAAGGATGCCCACGAGGAAGCGCGGGAGCCTCAGGATCAGCTACACAAAGAGTGCCACCCCCAGCGGGATCGCAGCTGTCGATTCCATCAGGATCAACGGCAGAAGCCGGGGGCAATTGCGGCCGGGCACGATCCTTACGCCTGAGGATCAGTCAAGGTTTTGCGTCCGCACCAATGGGATCCACAAGGAGTTGATCGAGTGGCATTGGAGGCCCCTCAGCGGGAAAGGCGACCGCCTGGTGGCGGTCGTCGAAGTGTGTAACTACGGTCGTTCGCCGATCATCGCGTGCCTGGCCCGCGATGAAGCGGTGATCCGGCGCTAGAGCCGAACCCGGCCGAGTGTGATTCCCGGTCGCCGGGAGCCTGCGCGGTCGCTCACGGCTCCGTCTCCGCCACTGCCCGATAGTCGACCCGAACCAGGTACAGCCCCTGCGGCGG
>DATGHU010000036.1 GCA_035307765.1 bacterium
CACCAACGGGAACGGCGGCGCGGGCGGCAACGGTGGCGCGGGCGGGAGTGACAACAAGGGCGGCGCTGGCGGGAACGGCATGGGCGGCGACGGCACCGGCGGGACCGGCAATGCCAATGGCGCCGGCGCCGCGGGAGTGGGCGGTGACGGTTACGGTGGCGAGGGCGGCGATGCGGGCACGGGCGGCGATGGCGGGAACGGTGGTGAGGGCGGGAGCCACAACGGCAACGGCACGGCGACGGGCAGCGGCGCCGCGGGGAGTGGCGGGAGCACCAACGGCAACGGCGGCGCGGGCGGCAACGGCGGCGCGGGTGGCAGCGGTAACGCGGGCGGCACGGGCGGGAACGGCATGGGTGGCAACTACGGCGGTGAGGAGTTTGGCGGCACCTCCTATGGCAACGATGGTGGTGATGCGGGGACGGGAGGCGACGGCGGCTGGGGCGGCAGTGGTGGGTACAACAATGGCAACGGCACCGCAAACGGCGCCGGGTCGACGGGTAAGGGCGGGAGCACCAACGGCAACGGCGGCGCGGGCGGCAACGGTGGCGCGGGCGGGAACAACAACACCGGCGGCACCGGCCACAGCTACGGTGGGGGCACGCTCGGCATCGGGGGCAACCTCAACGCGGGCACGGGCGGCGACGGCGGGAACGGCGGCAAGGGCGGCAGCGATAACGGCAACGGCACCGGGAACGGCGGTGGCTCGGGCACGGGCGGGAACAGCAACGGCAACGGCGGCACGGGCGGGAACGGCGGGAACGGCGGGAGCGGGAACGCGCCTGGCGGTGGTAACGGTGGAGGCGGCGGGAACGGCGGTGGTGGTGGCAGCACAAACGGCAACGGCACCGGGACCGGCGGTGGTGCCACGGGCTCGGGTGGAAGCGTCAACGGCAACGGCGGCAGCGGCGGTCCTGGCGGCACGGGCGGCAACAACAACCAGGGTGGCGGCGGCAACGGGGGGCAGGGCGGCAGCGGCGGTCACGGTGGTGGGAACAATCCGTAACGACCTGCGCAGCGGGCAATAGGCTGCCGGGAGAATGATACGGGGGTGGAGCGCAGCGGACCCACGGGGTCCCGGCGCTCCACCCCCTCTTGCGGTTGTTCCCGAAGGGCGTATTCCTCGGGGTCGGTTCGGACGGCGGGCGAAGGGGGATAAAATCCGGACTCGGAGCACGGCACGCCCTGAACGGCGTCCCCGATCTGCCCATCGCCCGCTTATCCGCCGATCGAATTAACCGCGCGCAGCAGGCATATCAAAGGTTGTTCAGCGGAAATCGACGATGAACGCTGTCAGCCCATCAGGGTCATGGCGTCGGGCGTGTTGATTGCCCCTCATTGTTTCTCACTGACGGTCGGCCCGCCTCGCGTTGCATCTGAAAGTCCAGGATCGCACCTTCGCTTCACTAGGTTTCAGAATTCGGGACCACGATGGAGCACTTGTTCTCCGGGAAGCTTGGGCGCCCATAACGCCCTCAGGGCTAGGGGGAGAGACCAACAATAGCGTTCCATCGCAGGAGACCCCGAGCTCTCAGACCCGCACGAGTACGTCGCCAGCTGGCAGGCCAAGCAGGTGGCCGAGGCCGAATGATGAGGGGGAAGTCTTTCGCATCTACTGGATCAATGCAGCGGCTTGACTCGATTCAGCAAGGCACCGTAAAGTAAGCGGGCAACGCCCATGACCCTCTACGCGACAACGATTTTTCTCAGCGCCTTTCTGCTGTTTCAGGTGCAGCCGCTGATCGCCAAGATCATCCTGCCCTGGTTCGGCGGGTCGGCCGCCGTGTGGAGCGCGGCCCTGATGTTCTTCCAGCTGTTGTTGCTCGGCGGGTACGCTTACGCTCACGGCCTGATTCGATACCTGAAGCCCCGGGCGCAGATGGCGGTGCACGTCATCCTGCTGGGAGTGAGCTGCGCCCTGCTGCCGATCCTCCCTTCCCCCGCCTGGAAACCGTCCGCGGCCGGTGATCCGACGTTCAGAATTTTGGGATTGCTTATGGCTACGGTCGGGCTGCCCTATTTCCTGCTCTCGACAACCAGCCCGCTGCTGCAAGCCTGGTATGTGCGTCGCTCGAGCCGGGCGCTGCCGTACCGTCTGTTCGCGCTCTCGAACTTCGGCTCGATGCTGGCGCTGGTGAGCTTTCCGTTTCTCTTTGAACCGCACCTCACGTCACGGCAACAGGCGTACGCGTGGAGTGGGGCGTACATCCTGTTCGTCCTGCTGTGTGCGACCGCGGCATGGATGGGCCGAGGGGAGGGCGCCGGCCCGGCCGAGACAGCGCGGGCTGCGCCGGCCACCCCGCCGTCTCTCGCGCAGCTTCTGCTCTGGGTGAGCCTCGCCGCATGCGCGTCCACTTTGCTGATTGCCGTGACCACCCACCTGACCCAGAACGTCGCGCCGATTCCGTTGCTTTGGGTGATTCCGCTGGCGCTCTATCTCGCGTCATTCATCCTCGCGTTTGAGAGCGACCGGGTGTATCGTCGCTGGATCTTTCTGCCGTGGCTCGCACCGATGCTCGCGCTGATGGGGTACCTGGTCTATTCGAGCTCGGGGAACGCCCCCATCATCTTGATGATTCCCGCGTTCGCCTTCGGGTTGTTCATCTGCTGCATGGTGTGCCACGGGGAACTGGCGCACCGCAAACCCGCCGTGCGCTACCTCACGTTGTTCTACCTGATGGTGTCGCTCGGCGGAGCGCTGGGCGGAGTGTTTGTCGCGCTGGTGGCGCCCCGTGTGTTCCACTCCTACCTCGAGCTGCCGATCGGTTTGGTCGCCTGTGCGGCACTCGCCGCCTTCGTGCTGTGGAATGTGAAGATGCCGAAAATCGGTGCGCGGCCGCTGCGCATCGCGCTCGTGATCGGGGTGGCCGTATTGGCCGGATATCTGGCGCGGGAGGAGTCACTGGGCGGCGATGGGTACCGCCTGATGGCGCGAAACTTCTACGGCGTGCTGCGGGTTCGCGATGATGCCCGCGGAGCCTTTCCCGCCCGGGTGTTGTTGCACGGCACGATCACGCACGGTGCCCAGCTGCTGGACGAGGGCCTGCGCTACAGGGCGACCACGTACTACGGCCCCGACTCCGGCGTCGGCCGCGCGCTGCGCGTGCTCCAGACGCGGGGGCCGATCCGGGTCGGCCTCATCGGCCTCGGCGCCGGCGTGCTCTCGACCTATGGTCGCCCCGGGGACGCCTACCGCATTTATGAGATCAATCCGCTGGTGGAGCGGATCGCGCAGACCGAGTTCACTTTCTACGCCCACTCGCCGGCCGACAAACGCATCCTGCTCGGCGACGCGCGCCTCGTGCTGGAGCGTCAGGATGCCCAACAGTTTGACCTAGTGGTCGTCGATGCGTTCTCCAGCGATGCCATCCCCGTTCACCTGTTGACGCACGAGGCGCTGGCGCTCTACTTTCGGCACCTCAGGCCGGACGGTGTCCTCGCTCTCCACGTGACGAATCGCTATCTGGACCTGGTGCCGGTGTGCGCACGCGGCGCCCGGGATTTCGGTAGGGCAGCGATGGTGGTGGAGGATCAGGGCGACGAGGCCGGGTACCTTTCTCCCTCCACGTACTGCCTGATCGCGCCCAATCCGGCGTGGTTTCAGAGCCGCAGCTTCGCGACGGCCGACATCATGCCCGCTGTGGCGCCGCCGGGCTTTCGCCCCTGGACCGACGACTACAGTAATATCGTGCAGATCCTGAGGGTGGGAGGGAACCCGCCGGCGGTCGCGCCGAGCGCGGGGTGGGGGATTGCTCCCGGTCGCGGCATCGGTCCCGTGGAACTGGGCGCCGATCTTCGTGAGGTGATGGCGTTTCTCGGACCGCCAATGCGTGTCAGCGCACTCCCCGACGGCAACCTCGTCCAGGAATGGTTTGCCCCACCCATGAACGTGGGGATCGGCGTGCGCGCCACCCGAGCCGGCAAAGTCTATAGGGTCTGGGTTCTCAACAACGCGAGATACACCATCAAAGAGCACCTTCACGCCGGTTCGACGGAGACCGAGGTGCGGGCGGCGTTGGGCAATCCCTCGAGGACGGTGATCGATTCGCACACGGCAACAAAGATCCTGAACTACGATGCCCTTGGCGAATGGTTCAGCATTCAACTCAATCCACGATACTCGTTCTATAACCGGGTGTTTGAAATCGGCATCCTGGCACCAAAATAGTCCCTCGCCTCCTCTCGCCCGCCCGCACCACCTCACCGCACCGGAATCCCGTCGTCCTCTCCCCAGTGCCGCGGTGATTCGACCCTCGGGGGAACGGTCTAATAACTCGGGCATTGGGCATAACAAAGAGGACAGACGCTTTGGGGGTTTACGCCCGGGTTGCCCAGTCGCGCCGACGAGTCGAGGGCCGGCAGGCTGACCTTGGGGACCAACGCATGAGAGTCGCCGCGCTGCGAGGGGGATTAGGCGCGTGCTGCGCCGCACTGGGTGGAGGGATGCTGGCGGTCCCTGCCGTCCTCGGCCCGCGGCTTGCCCATCCGTGGCTGGGGACGCTGCTGTTGATTGCCGGATCGGCGACGTTGGTCATCCGGCCTGCGATCGCGCGGCTCGGCATCGGCAAGGGGCGGGGTGCCACCGGCCCGGGCCGCCCCTCAGCGCCCCACATCATTGATGCGGCGATGAGGATTCTGCCGCAGGCGTTCGTCCTGCAGGACGGCGACAGCAAGGTTACGGTGTGGAACGCCGCGGCGGAGCGGCTTTTCGGCTGGAGCGCTCAGGACGTGGTCGGGCATCCGCTGCCGTTCGTCGTAGACGATCAGCCGGCTGCCCCCAATCCCTCCGGGGTGTCGGCTCACCTGATCACGAAGAGCGGCCTGCCGGTCGATGTCGCCGTCGCCGTCTCTCCGCTCGCCGATCCGCAGGGCCTGCCCGCCGGGCGGATGCTGTTGTTCGAAAATGCGGCGGAGCGCGTGCGGGCGCAGCGGGTGGAGCGGGTCCAGAACGGCCTGCGGGAGACGCTGAACGCGATGACCGCCTCCGCCGCTTCGCACACCGACATCTCCCAGCTTCTGGAGTGCGCGGTGGACCACGCACTCGAGGTGCTGGGGGTGGATCGGGGGGTCGCATGGCTCGACCAGGCCTGGGTGTTCCGCGGCTTCAGCGCCGAGGCGGAGGCCGCCCTCGCGCAAGCCGTTCGCCGGGGGGACGGGCACTCCGCGCCGATCGAGATCGAGGACCTGCAGGCCCCGCCTGAGGCGGGGAAGGCGAACGGGCTGGGGGGAATGGCGCCGTTCGGCGTCCGCGCCCTGCTCGTCGTGCCGGTCTCCGGACCCTCCGACGGGGGAGGAGGGCTGGCGTTGGCCTCCGCATCACCACACGCCTGGACCCCTGAAGAGATCGGCCTGGTCGAGGCGGTCGGCCGCCACCTGATGGACACCACGAAATCGCTGCGCGCGTTGAGCGACGCCAAGGAAGACCTCGAGCGTCAACGGAAGGGAATGGCCGTCAGCAAGCTCCTGAGCCATCCGGCTCCCCTGGCCCAGGTGGTGAAGATCATTGGTGAGGCCGCGCTGTCCCTGGGCGGTGCCGACCGGGCGGCCGTGTACCTCCGCAGTCCCGACGGCACCATCATCTGTCCGTGGTCGTACGGCCTCTCCGAGGGCTACATCGCGCAGGTCCTCCATTGCGCGCAAGCCATTGCGGCGGGGCGCATCATGGATGGGGCCAAGCCCGATCTGCTGGAGCTCTCCGGCCGAGGCATCGATCCCGCGGCGGTGCTCTACGGCGACGTCCAGGCGATGCCGTCCGGGATCGCGGTCCCGCCGGTGACCCGACTCGAAGGGTACCGGGCTCTGGCCAACTGGCCGCTGACGCACGAAGGGAGCCCGCTCGGGGTCGTCAGCTGCTACCACAACCACCCACGCACGTGGAGCGCGGCGGAGCAGGAGTTCTTTGGTTCGTTCTGCCAGGATGCGGCGCAGGCGGTGCACAGCGGCTACCTGCACGACGAGCAGGCGCAACGGGCCGCCGACCTGGAGGTGCTCTTCGACCTCAGCAAGCGTCTACGGGTGGCGCGCAGCCCCGAGGAGATCTATCCGATCCTCGTCGGCCACGCGATGGGCCTCCTCCACGCCGATAAGGGCGTGCTGAACCTCCTCGAACCGAAACTGCAGGCGTTCAACTGCGTCTACGCGGTGGGACTGCCCTCCGAAGTACGAGACGAGGCCTTCCCCACGTCCGGCAGCGCGTTCGGCCGCGTGGTCGAGACCGGGACGACCTACCGCACTGCCAACTTCGGCGGCGAGCCCCTCCCCATCTGGATGAATGGATATCGCTCGATCGGCCCGGCGGTGATCGTGCCGCTGCGCTCCGAGAGCGACATCATCGGAACGCTCGGCCTGGGCCGGAAGCGCGGATCCGACACGCACTTGTTCGCCGACTCCGAAGTGCGGCTGCTCGAGGGCATCGCGGAGATCGGTGGGACCGCCGTTCGCCGTGCGCGGCTCTTCCAGAACCTCGAGAAGTCCTACATGCAGATGGTCATCAGCCTGGCGCGGACGATGGACGCGCGGGACCACTATACATCGGGGCACAGTGAGCGGATCGCGGTGTGGGCGGAAGCGGTCGCCCGCGCGCTCGAGTGCGACGATCCGGACGTGCAGGACATTCGCTGGGGAGCGCTGCTGCACGATATCGGCAAGATCGGCGTGCCCGACGAGATTCTGCGGAAGCCCAGCCGGCTCACCGAGGAGGAGTGGGCGGTGATGCGCAGGCATCCGGAGATCGGGGAGGAGATCCTCGCCTCAACCGAACGGATGCGGGGGGTGGCGAAGATCGTCCGCCACCATCAGGAGAAGTGGAATGGGACCGGGTATCCCGACGGGTTGCGGGAAGACGAGATTCCACTCGGCGCGCGCATCCTCGCGGTCGTCGACGCGTACAGCGCGATCACCGACGACCGACCCTACAAGAAGGCACGTACCCACGAGGATGCGGTCTCCGAGTTGCGGCGCTGCGCGGGGGTGCAGTTTGACACCCGGGTGGTGGATGTGTTCTGCCAGGTGGTGGAGCGCGACCGGGCGAGGGCGGGCCGGCCTCACTAGCGCCCGCGTGAGGTGAGCCCGGGAATGCGCGATCGTCCCGCGACGCGCACAGAACCCGCCGGGTGGCGACGTTCCCTGACCCGTTCTCAGATATTCACCGACCGCACGCGGTTCGCAGGGGGGGGATGATCTCGCCCCGAAATCTCCTTCCGGGCGCGTCGGGGGAGGCGAATGGTGGAGCAGCCGGCTGCCGTGATCCTGGCCGCGGGCCGGAGCACGCGGATGAAATCGGGTTCCCCCAAGGTCCTCCATCTCCTGAGCGGGCGCCCGATGATCTCCTACATCGTGGAGGCGCTCCGCCGCGCCGGGGTTCGCCGTCCGCTGCTCGTCGTGGGGACGGACGCCGCCGCGATCCGCGGGGCGTTGGGCTCTCGCGTCGACTACGTCGTGCAGGCCCGCCCTCTCGGCACCGGGCACGCCGTGTCGGCCGCCCTCCCTCGCCTGCGGGGGCGGGCAGTTGCCTTTGTGGTGAACGCGGACATGCCGTTCGTCCAGGCGGCGACCTTTCGCGCACTGCGGGCGGCGGTCCGGTCGCTCGTCATCGCGTCGTTGGCCACCGGGGTGGCGGAGAGCGACCTTCGCTTCGGCCGGATCGTCCGCGGGGCCGATCGGCGCCTGCTGCGGATCGTAGAGGACAGGGACGCCAGCCCCGAGGAGCGCGCGATTCGGGAGGTCAACGCCGGCGTCTACTGCTTTCGCCTCCCCGAACTCCGGTGGGCGCTGCGGCGGATTCGCCCGAACAACCGGCAGGGAGAGTACTACCTCACCGATGCGGTGACGCTGCTGGCCGGCGAAGGGGGGGGAGTGGCGACCGTCCCCGTGGGCGATCCGGCGGAGCTGCGCGGGGTCAACACCCGCGCAGAGCTGGCCGAAGCGGAGCGGACGATGCGTCGTCGAATCCTCTCGCGCGTCATGGAGTCGGGGGTGACCGTGACCGACCCGGCGACAACCTTCATCGAGGATGCGGTCCGGATCGGGCCGGACACGATCGTGCATCCCTACACGATGCTCAGCGGTCGCACCATCGTGGGGGATCATGCGGTGATTGGACCGGGGGCCCGCATTCACGACTCCGTCGTCGGTCGGCGTGCTTGCGTGCGCGACTCCTCGCTGGAGGGGGCGCGGATTGGGGACGGCACGATCGTCGGCCCCTACGCCCACCTCCGCCCCGGAACAGTGGTCGGTCGGTACGTCGAGATCGGCAACTACGCCGAGATGAAACAGGTGCGGGTGGGCGACCGGACGAAGGTTCATCACAAGAGCTACCTGGGGGACGCCTGGATCGGGGCGGACGTCAACATCGGGGCCGGCACGATCACCTGCAACTACGGGCTGGACCACCGCAAGCACCGGACGACGATCGGGGACGGCGCGTACATCGGCAGCGACTCGATGCTGGTCGCGCCGGTGCGGATCGGGCGGGGGGCGATCACGGGCGCGGGTGCGGTGGTGACCAAGAATGTGCCGCCCCGCGGCGTTGCCGTTGGGGTGCCGGCCCGCGTGATCCGGCTGCTCGGCGCCAGGCGGTAGGAGGAGAGACGAATGGCGGGCGCAGGGATCCGGGTCTTCAGCGGGACCAGCAACCCGGATCTGGCCGGGGGCATCGCCGCCTACCTCGACGTTCGTTTGGGGGCGATCGCCGTCTTCCGCTACGCCGACGGCGAGATCGGCGTGCGGATCGAGGAGAGCGTCCGGGGTGAGGATGTCTTCATCGTCCAGCCGACCTGCCCGCCGGCGAGCGAGACGTTGATGGAGCTCCTGGTCATTATCGACGCGGCCCGTCGTGCCAGCGCCGCCCGGATCACGGCCGTGATCCCGTATTTCGGCTATGCCCGCCAGGACCGCAAGATGAAGCCCCGAGAGCCGATCTCAGCGAAGTTGGTCGCCAATCTCGTGACGACGGCGGGGGCGAACCGGGTCCTCACGCTCGATTTGCATGCCGGACAGTTATGGGGGTTCTTCGATATCCCGCTCGACCATCTGCCGTGCCGGATGATCCTGGGCGACTACTTCCGCGGGCTCGCCCTCGACAACGTGGTCGTGGTGTCTCCCGACATCGGCGGGGTGAAGCGGGCCCGCGAGTTCGCCGAGTACCTCAGGGCGCCGCTGGCGATCATCGACAAGCGGCGCGATCGGCCGAATCAGGTCGCCGAGGTGGTCCACGTGATCGGCAAGGTGTACCGGCGCACGGCGATCCTCGTGGACGACATCATCGATACGGGGGGGACCCTGGCGATGGGGGCGGAGGCGCTCGTGCGCCGCGGGGTACGCGAGGTTTACGCCTGCTGCACCCACGCGATTCTCTCTCCCCCGGCGATCACCCGGATTCAGCGGTCGCCGATCCGGCAGTTGGTGGTCACGGACAGCATGCCGGTGTCGACGGAGAAACGGACCGAGAAGATCACCGTGATTTCGGTCGCCGGCCTCTTGGGCGAGGCGATCCGCCGGATCCACGCCGACCAATCGGTGAGCGAACTCTTCGCGCAGCCGCCCCGGGTGATGCAGCCGGCGGCCGAGGGGGAGTGAGCCGGCAGGCCGGCCCCGCCCCGCATGGTCATGTCCCGGTTCGCCCTGGTCGCCGCGATCGGGCTGGTGCTCGCCTCTGCGGTGACGCCGCTGGTCCAGCGGGTGGCGATCCGATTCCAGATCCTCGCCCGCCCCGGCGGGCGCCACATCCACCGGACGCCGGTCCCCCGCCTGGGGGGCATCGCCGTCTACCTGGCGTTTATGGTCGCCGTGGTCCTCAGCGGGCCCCTGGAGCAGGTCCTTCACATCGGGATCGGGTCGCGCCCCGCGGCCGCGATGCCGTACGTGCTGATCTTCGATCGTCCCGTCCTGGGGCTGCTCTTGGGCGCGACGGTGATCACCGTGCTCGGCATCATCGATGATACCCGGGGCATCTCGCCGTTCGCAAAGTTGGGGGGCCAGGTCATCGCGGCGCTCGTCCCCCTGCCGTTTGGGATCGGGATGGACGTGTTGACCAACCCGATGGGGGGAATGGTGTTCCTCGGTCCCTTCGGCCTCGTGATCACCGTTGTCTGGCTGGTCGCGCTGGCCAACGTCATGAACCTGATCGACGGCATCGACGGGCTGGCCGCGGGCATCGCCACGATCGCCGCCGGGACGGTGCTGATCGCTTCCTACCAACGCGGGGATGTGGCGACGGCGATCCTGGCGGCGGCGCTGATCGGGGCGACCCTCGGATTCCTTCCGTATAACTACAACCCGGCGCGGATTTTTTTGGGCGACACCGGGTCGATGCTGCTGGGATACCTGTTGGGGGGCCTCTCCGTCCTCGGGGCGTTCAAGAGCTACACCGCGCTCTCGCTGCTCGTTCCGCTCGCCGCGCTGGGTGTCCCGGTACTCGACACGGCGCTGGCCATCATGCGCAGGTGGCGCACCCGCCGGCCGATCTTTCAGGCGGACACCGAACACCTCC
Source organism: bacterium (assembly GCA_035307765.1). Classification (NCBI taxonomy): domain Bacteria; species bacterium. Next base: position 10,487 of record DATGHU010000036.1, read on the forward strand.
ACCACCGGCTGCTGCAGCGAGGATTGAGCCAGCGGCAGACCACGGTCGTGCTGTATCTGGTCACCGCGATTCTCGGGGTGGGGGCGCTGCTGGCGAGCGGCATCCATCGGATTTCGCTGGTCGCCGTCCTCGCCCTGCTGATGGCGGCGTTGGCCTTCGGTGCCCGCAGGACGGGGCTGCTGGCCTCCCCGCGGCCGGCGCCGGCCGACGGGCGTCACGACTTTCCGAAGTGACGGCCCGACGCCCGCGGACGGTGATGGTCGTGTTTGGGACACGGCCCGACGCCGTCAAGATGGCCCCGGTGGTCAAAGCCCTCCGCGCCCGCCCCACCGAGTTTGTCCCGGTTATTGTCGTCACGGCGCAGCACCGGGAGATGCTCGACCAGGTGCTGACCCTCTTCGCAATCGTCCCCGACCACGACCTCGGGATCATGACCGGGCGGCAGTCGCTGGCCGACATCACCCGCCGGACGCTCGATGGGCTGTCGGCGCTCCTCCCGCGGATCGCCCCCGATCTCGTCTTGGTGCAGGGGGATGCCGCTCCCAGTTTCGTCGGGGCCCTCGCGGCGTTCTACCAGCAGATCCCGGTCGGCCACGTCGAGGCGGGGCTGCGCACCGCCGACAAGTATCAGCCGTTCCCCGAAGAGATGTACCGGCGGATGACGACGGTGCTGGCGGACCTTCACTTCGCCCCCACCCGCGCCGCCCGGGACAACCTGCAGAGGGAGGGCGTGCCCGCCGGTCGCATCCTGGTGACGGGGAACACGGTGATCGACGCGCTGGTGGATGTCGCCCGCCGGAACGACCCGCCGGCAGACCCGCGGCTGGATGCGGTGCTGCGCCGGCCGGGGCGCCGGATCGTCCTGCTGACCTCGCACCGTCGGGAGAACTGGGGGGAGCCACAACGGCGGATCTTCGGCGCCGTGCGCGATCTGCTCGATCGGTTTCCCGATCTCGATCTGGTCTTTCCCGTCCATCCGAACCCGGTCGTCAGCGAGCCCGCGCACGAGATCCTCGGCCGCCACCCCCGGGCGCACCTGTGCGCGCCGGTGGATTATGCGACCAACGTGGCGTGCATGAAGGCGGCGACCTTGATCCTCACCGATTCGGGGGGAATCCAGGAAGAGGCGCCGGCCTTGGGCCGGCCCGTGCTGGTGCTTCGCGAGACGACCGAGCGCCCGGAGGGGATTGCCGCCGGCACCGCACGCCTCGTGGGGACCGCCGGGTCCCGCATCCTCCGGGAGGCGGTTCGGTTGCTCACCGACCGCACCGCCTATGCGCGGATGAGCCGGGCGCGGAATCCCTACGGGGACGGGCAGGCCGCACGGCGGATCGTGGGCGGGCTGCGTCACCACTTCGGATTCACGCGGAACCCCCCGGTGGAGTTCGCCGTAGGGGGGAGCAGGGGCCCCTCCCGCCCGCCGCGCCGGCGGAGGGCATAACCCGGGGGCGAGACGGGTACACTAGAATGAGGAGGGTGTGGCCGCGGCCCCGTGTTTGACACCGGCTTGAGGACGCAGATATAATTGGCTCTCGGAGAAGGGTGGTGGCCCATGAACGGCAACAGACGGGCCTTCGGGACCGCGCTGGTAGTGGCCGCACTCATCATCATATCGTTGCATCCGGCCAGCGCACAGCAGTCGACGGTTCTTGTTCGCGTTGTCATTTCCGGTGAAGTACTTCCGCTCCAGCTGGCCAAGATCGGGCAGGCCGTGAAGCAGGGGGATCCGCTGGTCTTCCTCCGGGGCACCAGTTCCGGGGCGGCGGTTCCGGCGGCGGTGGCGTCCATCGACGGCAGGGTGGTGCAGGTGATGGTGCGGCCGGGAGACCACGTCAACATCGGCGACGTTGTGGCTGTGATCCAGCCCCAGTGAGGGTCCTCGGACCGGGAGGGCGGGGGGGATTCGTCCCCCTCTTCCTTTTTATAGGAGGGTTCCGCCCGCGGCGGGGGAGGGTGGGGATGGTGCGAAGCGTGGTGGGCGGGCTGGCGGCCCTGGCGATCGCCCTGGGGGGGATGGCGCCCGCCGGACGCGCCGCGTCGCCTAATGCGCCGCCAACGCTCCCCTTGAGCGAGGTTCACCCCGGCATGACCGGCTACGGGCTCACCGTCGTCCGCGGGACCACGATCGATCGGTTTCGGGTGCAGATCTTGGGGACTCTCCGTGGCGGCGGGCCGACCAGCGATCTGATCCTCTTCCGGGCCGGCGGCCCGGTGATCGACCGGGCGGGGGGGACCGCGGAGGGCATGAGCGGGAGCCCCATCTTTGTCGACGGCAAGATGATCGGGGCGCTGAGCTACGGCTATCATTTCCCCGGCCGCGACGCGGACCTCAGCCTGGCCACGCCGATCGATGAAATGCTGAAAATCTTTTCCCCCGCCCACGCCGACGCGGCCCCGTTCCCGCGCGTCTACGATGCGGACGCGCCGATCTCCACGCCCGCCGGAGCGATCGCGCGTGTGTTCCTGATGCGTTCCACGCGGGATGCGGCGGGGTACAACCGGCACCCGCTGCCGCAGACGGTCGCCGTCGCGCCGACCGCGGTCCCGTTGTTCGTGGCCGGGGTCTCGCCCATGGCCTTCACCATGCTCTCCCGCGTGCTCGGTCGGTATAACGTGGTGCCGATGCAGGGGTACGGTGGGACCAAGGTGTTCACCCCGCCGCCGATCGAGCCGGGGAGTTCGATGGGCATCGAATTGGTCCGCGGCGACGTCGAGATGGGCGCGATTGGCACGGTGACGTACCGCCGGGGAAACCAGATCCTCGCCTTCGGGCACCCGCTGCTCAACGCCGGGCAGACGGCGATTCCGATCACCGCCGCCTGGATCAACACCGTCGTGCGGTCGATCGAGTTCCCGTTCAAGGAGGGTAGCATCGGCCCGCTCGTGGGCCTGGCGACCCAGGATCGGTCGAATGGGGTGGGGGGGGTGATCGGGCAGTTTCCCCAGATGTTTGGAGTCCGCGTGCGGGTTCGGAACGCCGAGGCGGGGCCCGTGCGCGAGTCGGACGCCCAGGTCGTCCGCCGGGCCGACCTGGCCGAATCGCTCGTCCCGCTGGTCGCGCTGAGCGCCGTGCAGCGGTCGATGGACCAGGTCTCCGGGGGATCCGCGTCGATCCGCATCGCCCTCCGGTCGCGGGGGATCCCGGACGAGATCGTGCGCGAGGACCTCGCCTACGACACCGCGGATATCGCGACCGCCGCGGTGCTGAGCGTGCCGGATGCGACCCAACTGCTCTTCGGCAACTTCTTCAAGACGCTGAATCCGGTCGACATGACCATCGACATCATCGTCAGCCCCCGCCCGAACACCGCGCTGCTGGTGAGCGCCCGCCCGCAGGTCCGCAACGTGACCCCCGGGCAGCGGGTGCGGGTGGACATCGGGCTCTGGCCGCACGGCGGCACCCATCAGATCGATCGGACCACGGAGTTCACGGTCCCCACCGACTTTCCATCCGGACCGGCCTTCCTGCTCGTCGGCACCGCCGGCTCGCTGAACGATCCAACCCCGACCCAGCAGAAGTTTCAGCTCTTGAATTCCCTGCTGGGAACCCCGTCGGGGAACGCCGCGTCCCTCGACGAAGCCGTGTCGCAGTTCGAAGACTTCGGCAAGAACACCGAGGTGCTGGTGGACCTGGTGCCGGCCCCCGTGCTCGAGGCCCTGGGGGGCAATGCCAATCCTTCATTTGAGTCGACCGCCACGGCCTCGCTGCCGACCGATTGGGTCGTGCTGGGGAGATTTCAAATCCCGATGGTGGTAAAGTAGCCCCAGGGGTGATACTCCGGCGCGCCGGGCATGGTCCGGACGGGGCATCCGGCGCGGCGATGTTAGACAGGCGGAGGGCGTAATGGGCAACGCCAGTCGTGTGGCACGGTGGGTGGGGGCGGGGGTGGCGGCGGCGTTGCTCCTGACTCCCCCGCTCGGAGCCGCTGCCCGCTTCATCCCGGTATCGCAGCTCCATGCCGGGATGACCGGGGTGGGGAAGACCGTCGTCATCGGGACGACGATCTCGGAGTTTCCTGTGAAGATCCTGGGGGTCCTCCGCAACGCCGGCCCGGCGGGAGATCTGGTCTTGTTTCGCGCCTCCGGTCCGGTGATCGAGGCGGCGGGCGGGCTGGCCTCCGGCATGAGCGGCAGCCCGATCTACATCGGCGGGCGGCTGGCGGGTGCGTTCAGCTTCGCGTTTCAGTTTGCCGATCCGAGGATCGGATTGTTCACCCCGATCGAGGATATGCTGCGGGCGATCCCCGGAAGGGCGAAGATCTCCAGGTCCGGCGAGTACGCGGTGCCCCCGTTTGCGCTCGGCGGGCGTACGATCCGCCGCATCGCGTTCGAATCATTCCCCCGGCCTCACATGACCGCCGCGGATACCGCGATCGCCGTCCCCGCGGCGACGCCGTTGTTTGTGTCGGGCCTCCGTCCGGACGACGCCGCGGAGATGGGTCAGGCGCTTCGGCCGATGGGCCTGCTGCCGATTACGGGGGCCGGGATGACGGATCTGCCCGCGACGATCCCGCTCGAGCCGGGGAGCGCCATCGGGGTGGCGGTGATGCGGGGAGATCTGGCCGCCTACGCCATCGGCACGTTGACCTACCGAGACGGGAACCGCTTTGTCGCCTTCGGGCACCCGTTCACGGAACTCGGACACACCGATTTCCTGCTGACCAACGCCACGATCCTGCAAACGGTGCGCGCGCAGGATCACAATCTCAAGGTGGGCGTCGCGGGCGTGCCGGTCGGCACGATCTCCGAGGATCGCCCCGCCGCCGTCGGGGGGACCCTCGGGGTGTTGCCCCGGATGTTTGGGGTGCGGGTCGCGGTCCACGACACCGACAGCGGGACCACCCAGCACTTCGGATTTCAGGTGGTCGCGAACAAAGATCTGGCGCCGATCCTGGTCGACCTCGGGACGCGCAGCGCGGTGGAGCGCGCGCTCAATCGATCCGGCGGGGGAACCGCGCAGGTGCGCATCATCCTGCGCGGACGGATGTTGCCGCGACCGGTGGAGCGGGCAAACAACTTCTACAGTGGGAGCGACGTCGCCATCCGGGCACTGAGCGAGGTGCCCCAAGCCCTGCATCTGCTCTTCGAAAACGATTTCGCTGACCTCGGGCCGAGCGACATGGACATCGACGTCACGGTCACCGACGCGCGGCAGACCGGGACGCTCACGGGGGCGGAGATGCCGAAGGGGCCGATCGCTCCCGGGAGCACCCTGCACGTGCTGGTGACCGTACGCCCGTTCCGCGAGGCCCCGGTGGTCCGGGACATCGAGCTCCTCGTCCCGGAGGATTTTCCGGAGGGGAGCGCGATGCTCACCGTCCGCGGCGGCGGTCCCGCGCTTCCCGCCCCGGCGGCGGCCGCGGGGCCGGTCGGGGCGGGCCTCGATCTCGGGACGATGAAGAATCTCACCGATGAGATCGCCGGCTTCGAGAGCGGCGAGAGAAACACCGACGTGGTCGTTGACCTGGTCAGCGGCGCGCTCCGCACCCCCGCCCCCGGGGTCGGGACGAAGCCTCCTCAGGCGGAGACGCGCTGGACGACGTCCTGGGTCCTGAACGGGCGGTTCCAAACCTCCATCGTGATCGGCGGAGGTTCGCGCTGACCACCCCGCGGCCGGGTGCGGCCCGGCGTCCCCCCCGGTGGCCGGGGGCAACGGTGTGGGTCGCGCTCGCCCTCGCCGTGGCGGTGATCGCGGGCGCGCTGGTCAGCCGCTATTTCATCGGGGGGTGGTTCGCCGAGGATATCCGCGGCGTCGTGGCGCACCAGCTCGAGGCGAGCCTCGGTCGCCCCGTTTCGCTCAGCGGCGTGAGCGGCGATGTGATCCACGGGGTTGTTCTTCACAACCTGCGCATCGCGGAGCGCGGCGGATTCGATCGCGGGGTGGCGTTCTCCGCCGCCGAGGTCCGCCTCACGTTCAACTGGGAGCGACTCCTGGCCCTCCACCCGGACGTCGTCGGCGGGATCGCCCGGGCCGAGCTCGATCAGCCGCACCTGGCTCTCTCCAGGGACGCGGCGGGGCGCTGGAGCGTCGCCGACCTGATCAGCCCCAAGGGGGCCTCGGGGCCGGTGCGCTTCCGGGGGTTGATCGTGATCAGGCGCGGCGGGCTCGTGTTCCGCGACGCCTGGGACCTGCCGGCAGCGCCGTTTGCGGCCACCTTCACCCGCCTGGAGGGGCAGGCGGACTTCAGGCGCGGCGATCCCGTCCCGCTGGCGCTGACGGGATGGAGCACGGAGGGGGAGGGGCTGTCCCTCGCCGGTCGATACCATCCCGGGGGAACCACCGAGTTCGACATCACCGCGACCAACGCGTCCGCCGCCCATTGGGGGGCGTACCTCGTCCGGATTCGCCAGCTGGCCTGGGAGGGGGGCCGCTTCGGCGGCCGCGCCCATCTGTCGCTGACCCCGTCCGCAACGGGCATCCAGCTGGACTACGCGGCCAACCTCCAGATGCACGACACCGCCATTCAGTACCGCCCGACGCGGCTGGAGTTTCAACACATCTCCGGGCCGCTCACGGTCGACGGCCTGCACGTGGAAACGTCCGGCTTGGTGCTCGTGGCCGGCACCTCGCCGATGGTCGTGGATGGGGCGATGGTCTACGCCGGCGGCCCGTGGCTGCAACTCGGGATCAAAACCCCCGCCCTCGATCTGGCCACGGTCCAAGCCCTGTTCTTTCCGAACGCGCCCCTCACCCTGTCCGGGAAGGCCGGGGGCGAGATTCGCGTGACCGGTCCCGTGGGCGCGCTGGATCTCGATGCGGAGATCGCCGGGGCGCAGGGCCGGATCAACGGGCAGCCGTTCGACGGGCTCCATGCGCGGCTGCAGTACGGGGCCGGCATCTTGAGCCTGACCGGGCTGCGGACGGACGCGGCCGGCGGCCGCCTCGCCGGTGATCTGGTGCTGGACGCGGGGCCCGGGACGGCCTCGTACCTGTTTAACGGGACGACCAGCGACGTGGACGTGCGCGCTCTGGCCTCCGCGGGACTCTCCGGCCTTACCGCCGTGACGGGGCGGGTCTCGGGCCGGGTGGTCGGGGTGGGCACCGGGACTCACGTCCAGGTGATGGGCGACGTGAGGATGGGGTCGGGATCGATGCACGGGCTGGGATTCGACGGGCTGCACGCGATCTTCTGGCACGACGCCGATGGGTCCGTGAACTTGGATGCCCTCACCGGCCGAATCGATGGAGCGACGGTGTACTCCTCCGGGCGGATCGGGGCCGATGGGGCGCTCGACCTTGACGTGCTGGCGCAACACCTCTCGCTGGCGGACATCGCGGGGCGGACGGGGCTGCGGGCGGTCCCGCTCGACGGCTTTGCCGACCTAGAGGGGCACGCGACGGGAACCACGGCCGCGCCGGTCTTCTCGGGGACCGTCACCGCCACGGACGGCCGCCTCGGACCGGTCGCCTTCGCCCACGCGGTCGGGGACGTCACCGTGAGTTCCCGCGGCATCAGCTCGCGCCGGCTGGACGTGCAGGACGGCCCGGCCGTGTACACGATGAGCGGCGGGATCACCTTCCGCCCGCTCGCCGCGGACGACCTGCGCCTCGAGGCGACCGGCGTCGAGGCGCAGTGGCTGACCAACGCCCTGGCCTTTGCCCCGGACATCACCGGCGCGCTCGCCGCAGACGTGACCGTCAACGGCCCGCTCGCCCGTCCCTCCGTGACCGGACAGGTCACCCTCGACCGCGGCCGCGTCGGCCGGCAGCGGATCGACCACGCGGAAGTCCACCTGGCCCCCGACGCGGGGCGGCTCCGCATCGCTGCGGCCTCGGCTCGGGTGAACGGATCCCACCTGGCCGCGTCCGGGACGATCGACCCCGCGGGGCCCCTCGACCTGCGCATCCGGGTGGACGGCCTCCGACTGGCGGAGGTCAACGCCACGCTCGGCCTCGCGCTGCCCATCGGGGGGATACTGTCGCTCGATGGAACGTTGGGGGGGACCCTCTCCGACCCCCGCGTGTCTGGGACCGTCACCGCTCCCGACCTGGTCGTGGGGGGGCAGGCCTTCGTCGCTTCGGGGGGGCTCGAATATGGAGGGGGCACGCTTCGCCTGAACGCACTCCAACTCGCCCAGGGCGCCGCGCGGTACCAGCTCTCCGGGGTGCTCCGGGTCGGCCAGCATCCGTCGGCGGGCCTCGTGCTCGCCGTGGACCACGGGCAGGTCGCCACCGTTCTCTCCGCT
>DATGHU010000037.1 GCA_035307765.1 bacterium
AACGCTGTCCTCGAGGGTCATGCCTGTCTCCCCCCTTCCGAAGGTTGCGAGCCCTCGGTTGGAGATTTCGGAGGCAGAGGCGTGACCCTCTTTTCATGAGGAGACCTCCATCAGTGTCAACACTACATCCAAACAGGACACTCTAGGGCGTCCTTCCCGGAGGCTCGGACCCGAACACACCGCGCGCGCGTCCCGCCGCGTCGTGGGTTGCCTGACCGCTTCATGACGTCCTCCGCGTTTTCCGCGCTGGCGCAGACCTTAGAGGATGTGTCGGGGGTCTCGTCCACCTCGGCGAAAATCGAGCGGCTCGCCGCCTACCTCACAACCCTGGACGACGACGACCTCCGGCGGGCCTGTCCCTACCTCACCGGCGCGGTGTTCCCGCCAGGCGATCCGCGCCGCCTCCAGGTTGGCTGGGCGCTGATCGCCGATGTCCTGACGGGGTTGACGGGAGCGAGCGAGGACGAGCTTCGCCGCGTCTACCTGGCCCACGGCGACCTCGGCGAGACCGCGAGCGCGCTGGTGTCGCGCCGCCCTCCGTCCCCCTCGTTGTTTCCCCGCCCGCTGACGCTCGGCGCGGCGGCGGAGGCGTTTGCCGCCATCGCCGCCGCGCAGGGTCCTGCGTCCCGCCGGATCAAGCATGAGGCGCTGCGGGCGCTGTTCCGAGATGCGACCCCGGCCGAGGTCAAGTTCCTGGTGAAGATCCTCACCGCCGACCTGCGGATCGGGCTGCGGGGAGGTCTGCTCCTGCCCGCCATCGCGCGCGCCTTCGGCCGCGCGCCGGAGGCGGTGCGGCAGGCCGCGCTGCTGATCGCCGACCCGGGGGAGGTGGCGGTTCGCGCGCGCGCGGACACCCTGGACCGCGTCACGCTGGCGCCGGGGTCTCCGTTTCGCTTCATGCTCGCGGGATCGATCGCCGCGATCGACGAAGCGTTTGTCCCGGGCGCCCCTCCGCTCCTCGTGGAGGACAAGTACGACGGCATCCGGGTCCAGATCCACCGCACCGCCGATCGGCTGGTCGTCTACTCGAGGACGCTCGACGACGTGACCGCGGCCTACCCCGAGCTCCACCCGGGCCTCTCGGCCCTCGCCGCCACCTACCTGCTCGACGGCGAGATCGTCGCCTGGCGGGGGGACCGGCCGCTGCCCTTCGCCCGGCTCCAACGCCGGCTGGGGCGGCAGAATCCGGGGGCGCTGGCTCAGGAAATCCCCGTCGTCCTGATGACGTTCGACCTGCTCCACCTCGATGGGCGCGATTTGTTGCGCGACCCGCAGGAGGGACGGCGGGCGGTGATGGCCGGCCTGGGGTGGGGCGACACCGTGCGGATGAGCCGGGCCACCCTCGCCGCCACCCCCGCGGAGGCGGAGGTCAGGTTCCGACAGGCCCGCGAGGCGGGGCACGAGGGGATCGTTCTGAAGCGGCCCGACGGGCCCTACCAGCCCGGCCGACGGGGGCGCTGGTGGCTGAAGTGGAAGCCGGGGTTGGCCACCCTCGACGTGGTCGTCGTGGCGGCGGAGTACGGGCACGGCAAGCGGGCGCGGGTGCTGTCCGATTATACTTTTGCCGTGCGCGACGGGAGCCGGTTGGCCACCATCGGCAAGGCCTACTCGGGGTTGACCGACGCGGAGATCGGCCGCCTGACGCAGTGGTTCCTCGCTCACACGGTCAACGATCTCGGCCGCGTCCGGTTGGTCGAGCCGCGGATCGTGCTGGAAGTGGCGTTCGACAAGATCATGGCCAGCGCGCGCCACACCTCAGGGTTCGCCCTCCGCTTTCCGCGAATCGTCCGCCTCAGAGACGACAAGCCCCCCGAGGAAATCAACACGCTGGACGATGTGCGCGATCTCTGCCGCCGGAGCGGAGGCGAGGACGGCGGGCGGGGAGGAAAGGAGCGCCGTTCCGAGGCGTAGAACAGCACCCCATGTTGCGGCTCGCCCGGGTGGGCGCCGGTCTCCAAAGCTTCATCTTCGTTGTTCCGATCGTCTTGACGCTGTGGGCCGCGTCCGCCGCCCCCGGGGCGGGGAGCCCGTCCGCCTCTTCCGCCCAGTCCTCGGTCGTGGACGTGGTCCATCTGGTCGGCGTCGTCTCGCCCTCCACGGCCCGGTACGTCATCCGCGGCATCCGGGAGGCGGAGCAGAGCGGTGCCCAGGCCCTGCTCATCGAGGTGGACACTCCCGGCGGGCTGCTGAAATCCATGGACGACATGACCCGGGCGATGCTGAACGCCAACGTGCCGACGGTGGTCTATGTCTATCCCAGCGGGTCCCGCGCCGCCTCCGCCGGCGTCTTCATCAGCTACGCGGCCACCATCGCCGCGATGGCGCCGACCACCCACCTGGGCGCGGCGCACCCCGTGGGGGTCGGCAACGGGGGGACGAGCCCCGAGGGCAAGACGCTCATCGCCAAGGTGACCAACGACGCGGTGGCGCAGATTCGGGGGTTCGCCGAGCGGCGCGGCCGCAATGCGGACTGGGCGGAGAAGGCGGTCCGCGAGAGCGTGTCGATCACCGAGACCCAGGCGCTCCACCTCCACGTCATCGACCTCATCGCCGATACCCCGGGAGATCTGCTCGCCAAACTTGACGGGCGGGAGGTCGAGACCGCCTCGGGCAAGCGCCGCCTGCACACCCTGGGGGCACGGCTGGTCGATGTGCCGATGGACGTGACCGAGCAGTTTCTCGGGCTGCTGAGCGACCCGAACATCGGGTTCATCCTGATGACGATGGCGATCTATGGGATCATCTTCGAGCTCAGCAACCCGGGATCGGTGTTCCCCGGCGTGATCGGCGGGCTCGCCCTCATCCTCGCCTTGGCATCGTTTGCGGTGCTCGAGGTGAACGTGGCGGGGCTGTTCCTGATCGGGTTCGCGCTGATCCTGTTTATCGCCGACATCAAAGTGCCGAGCCACGGCGTCCTGACCGCGGGGGGCCTGGTGTCATTTGTGCTCGGGTCGCTGCTCCTCACCGAGCGCCAGGCGCCGTTTCTGAGAATCAGCCTGACCCTGATCCTCTCGATGGCCGCGGTCACCGGTGGGTTCTTCGCCTTCGCGGTCGGCGCCGGGATCCGGGCGCAGACGCGGAAGGTGCAGACCGGCCGGGAAGGGCTGGTCGGCGCGACCGGCGTGGTGCGCAGCGACCTCAACCCGTCCGGGACGGTGTTCGTGCAGGGCGAGTTGTGGAGCGCCGAGAGCCTTGATGGGTCCATCCCCGTCGGCGGCCGGGTGCGGGTGGCCCGCGTCGACGGGCTGCGCCTGCAGGTGAAACGGGAGGAGGCGTCCGCGCCATGACCATCCTCGGGTTCGTGGGTCCGGTGATCATCATCCTCGTGATCGCCTTCTTCTCCCTGCTGTCCTCGGTGGTCAAGATCGCCCGGGAGTACGAGCGCGGCGTCATCTTCCGGCTCGGCCGGCTGCTCCAGGCCAAGGGACCGGGGGTGATTCTCCTGATCCCGATCGTCGACCGCATGATCAAGATCGACCTGCGCGTGGTGACCCTGGACGTGCCCCGGCAGGAGATGATGACCCGAGACAATGTCCCGGTGACCGTGGATGCCGTCGTCTACTTCCGGGTGGTGAACCCCGAGGACGCGGTGGCGAAGGTGGAAAACTTTTCCAAGGCCACGTACCTCGTCGCCCAGACCACCCTGCGCAGCGTCCTCGGGCAACACGAACTCGACGAGCTGCTCAGCCAGCGCGACCGGATCAACCTGCAGCTGCAGCAGGTGATCGACGTCCAGACCGAGCCCTGGGGGATCAAGGTCGCCCTCGTCGAGGTCCGGGACGTGATCCTCCCCGATACGATGAAGCGGGCGATGGCGAAACAGGCGGAGACCGAGCGGGAGCGGCGCGCCAAGGTCATCAACGCCGAGGGGGAATTTCAGGCCGCGGAGCGGCTCGTCCAGGCGGCGGAGAAGATCTCCACCCAACCGGTGGCCCTTCAGCTCCGCTTTCTTCAGGCGCTCACCGAGGTCGCGGCGGAGCACAACTCGACGATCATCTTTCCCGTCCCGATCGACCTCATCACCCCTTTCCTGAAGAAAGCCCAAGACGACCGGCGCACCTAGCCGGGCCCGAGGCGCGCATGGGAGGATCCCGGGCCGGAGGCACGCCGGCCCCCGACGCCGCGTTGGTAATCTGCACGCACAGCGCCGAAGAGACCCAGCACGTCGGCGAGGCCCTAGGGGTGGCGCTGCGGGGGGTCGCGGCGGGGGAGGCGGCCGTCCTGGCGCTCGGCGGTCCCCTCGGAGCTGGAAAGACCTGCCTCGTGCAGGGCCTCGCCCGCGGGCTCGGAGTTTCGGGCGCGGTCCGCAGCCCAACCTTTACGCTGATCCACGAACACCGGGGGGCGATCCCGCTCGTGCACGTCGACCTCTACCGGCTGGACGCGCCCGACCTGGAGGGGTTGGGCCTTGAGGAGCTCCTCGACCGTCCCGGCGTTGTCGCGATCGAGTGGGCGGAACGGGCAACCGGCGTGCTCCCTCCGGCGCACCTCCTGATCGCGCTGAGCTTCGGAGGCGGGGACTCCGACCGGTGCCTGCGCCTCCGCCCCTTCGGTGGGCGCTACGAACGGCTGGTGGCGGCGGTTCGCGGATGCGGCTCCTGGCGATAGAGACCGCCACCTCGGTGGCGAGCGTCGCCGTCGTCGACGACTCCGGGGTGCTCGCCGAGGCGGTGCTGCGCTCGCCGATGCGCCACCTGGAATGGCTGCTCCCGGTCGCCGGCCAGCTCCTCGAACAGCTCGACCTCGAGCCGGCGGCGATTCAGGGGCTCGCGGTCAGCCGCGGCCCCGGGGGATTCACCGGGCTCCGGATCGGGATCGCCACCGCGGCGGGCTGGGCGAAGGCCGGCCGGGTCCCGCTCGTCGGCGTGGACACGCTGGAGGCGCTTGCCTGCGTCCCGGGCGTTCCGGGGTTGATCCTCCCGGTGCTGGACGCGCATCGTGGTGAGGTCGCCGGCGCGCTCTATCGCCTGGAGCGGGCCGGCCGCCCGGTGTGCCTCCTTCCGCCGCTCGTGGCGTCGCCCGAGGCGTTCGCGGCCGAGGTCGCCGCGCACACCGGGCCGCTGCTGCTCGTCGGGGACGCGCTCGCGCGGTACGGCGCGAGGCTTCGCGCCGCGCTGGGAGATCGTGCGCGGGCAGCGGCGGCGGACGTGCACCCGCGTGCGGCGGCGGTGGGGGTGCTGGCCCTCCCGAGGCTCTCCCGCGGGGAGCGCGTCGATCCGGACACGCTCGCGCCCGTCTACGGCCGCCGTCCGGTGGTGTGGCCGAGGCAGGAAACGCCGGGGAGGGGGGGAAATCCCCCGTGACATGGTGATCACCAACCAAGTAACCATTCGGCCGATGCGGCTGGAGGACATCGGGGGAGTGCTCGAGATCGAGCAGATGTCCTTTTCGGTGCCGTGGCCGCGCGATGCCTATCGCAACGAACTGCAGGAGAACCGCCTCGCCTTCTACTTCGTCGCCCGCGAGATGCACCGGACCGTCGGATACGCGGGGATGTGGGTGATCCTGGACGAGGCGCACGTCACCACGATCGCGGTCGATCCGCTCTATCGGCGCCAGCGCATCGGGGAGCGGCTCCTCGTCACCCTGATCGACGAAGCGCTGCGGCGGGGGGCGCGCTGGATCACGCTCGAAGTCCGCAAGTCCAACCTGGGCGCCCAATACCTCTACCGGAAGTACGGGTTCAAGGACATCGGCATTCGCAAGGGATACTACAGCGACAACCACGAGGACGCCATCGTGATGTGGACCGGAAACCTCTTGGAGGAGGCATTCCAGGGGCGGTACCGCACCCACCGCGCCGGTTTGGATCTGGAGTCGTCCTGACCGCTCCGACCTCTTCCCGGCCGAGGTGCGTCCTCGGCATCGAGACGTCCTGCGATGAAACCTCGGCGGCCGTGCTGGTGGACGGCCGGCTGCGGGCGAACATCGTCGCCTCCCAGGTCGATCTCCACGCGCGCTACGGCGGCGTCGTCCCGGAGCTGGCCTCGCGCCGCCACCTGGAACGGCTCGGCCCGGTCATCGATGAGGCGCTGGCCGCCGCCGGCCTCGCACTGGATGCGATCGAGGCGGTCGCGGTCACGTGCGGGCCCGGGCTCGCCGGGGCGCTCACCGTGGGGGTCGCCGCGGCGAAGGGCCTGGCGTTCGCCGGCGGCCGCTCCCTGATCGGGGTGAACCATCTCGAGGGGCACATCTACGCGGACTTCCTCGCCCACCCCGATCTCCCGCTCCCGGCGCTCGTCCTGATCGTGTCGGGCGCGCACACCGACCTGGTCCTGATGGCCGGTCACGGCCGCTACGAGGTGCTCGGCCGGACCCGGGACGACGCGGCGGGCGAGGCCTTCGACAAGGTGGCGCGGGCGCTCGGGCTGGGGTACCCGGGAGGGCCGGCGATCGACCGGCTGGCCAGGGCGGGGCGGCCGGATGCGGTGAAGCTTCCGCTGCCCTTTGCGACGGAGGCGAGCCTCGACTTCTCGTTCAGCGGGCTCAAGACGGCGGTGGTCCGAACGCTCGCCGCTCGGGGAGAGGGTCCGCTGCCGGACGGATTTGCCGCGGATGTCGCGGCCGCGTTTCAGGGGAATCTCGTGGAGGTGCTGGTGGCGAAGACCACCCGGGCGGCACGGGGACGGGGGATCCGCGCGATCCTCCTCGTTGGCGGTGTCGCCGCAAACTCGCACCTCCGCTCCCGGATGGCCGACGCCGCATCGCGCCTCGGGGTTCCGTGCTACGTTCCCCCGGCCGGGCTGTGCACCGATAACGCCGGGATGATCGCGGCGGCGGGGGCCAGCCGGCTGGCGCGTGGGCTCCGGTCGTCGTGGCGGCTCGGCGCCTACGCGGATCTGGAGCTCGACCGCGAGACGCCCGAGACCGAGGAGCTCCTTATTTCTCAGTAGCCTTATCCGCGGGATCGGCGGATTTCGGGCAAATGTTCCGTCCAATGGAAACTTCGAATTGGGCGCGTGCGGACGCGTCCGGACGAGAATTAGGGGGGGTATCTTCGATTCTCCGCCCAATTTGGGGTTGCTTGGGTATCGCGTGTTTCCCTATAGTGAGAGGAGATTAGCACTCCAGAGGAGTGAGTGCTAAGACTTTCGTGGAGGAGGAACGTATGAACCTCAAGCCTCTCGGAGATCGAATCGTGGTGAAGGTGATCGAGGAACTGGAGCGGACGAAGGGCGGCATCGTGTTGCCCGACACCGCCAAGGAGAAGCCGCAGGAGGCCGAGGCCATCGCGGTCGGGCCGGGCGGGCGCAACGAAAAAGGCGACCGCGTGCCGATGGAGGTCAAGGTCGGGGACCGGGTGATTTTTGCGAAGTACTCCGGCACCGAGTTCAAGCAGGACGACGAGGAGTACCTGATTCTGAGGGAGAGCGACGTGCTCGCGGTCGTGACGCGCGAGAAGGTTAAGGCGAGAGCCTAGAGGGGAGTTCCACCATGCCGAAGATGTTGTTGTACCACGAGGAGGCGAGGCGGGCCCTCGAGCACGGGGTGAACCGCCTGGCCGACGTCGTCAAGATCACCCTCGGCCCGAAGGGGCGCAACGTCGTCATCGAAAAGAAGTTTGGGTCGCCGACGATCACGCACGACGGCGTGACGGTGGCGAAGGAGATCGAGCTGGAGGATCCGTTCGAGAACGCGGGCGCCCAGCTCGTGCGCGAGGTCGCGACGAAGACGAACGACATCGCCGGCGACGGGACGACGACGGCGACGGTGCTGGCTCAGGCGATGATCAAGGAAGGGTTGAAGAACGTCGCCGCCGGCGCGAACCCGATGGCGCTGAAGCGCGGGATCGATCGAGCGGTCGAGGCGCTGGTGGCGGCGCTGCGGGCCGAGGCGAAGCCGGTCGAGACCAAGGCGGCGGTCGCGCAGGTGGCCAGCATCTCCGCGCACGACGAGTCGGTCGGCGCGCTGATCGCCGACGCCATGGACAAGGTCGGCAAGGACGGCGTCATCACCGTGGAGGAGTCCAAGGGGATGGAGACCACGGTCGAGACCGTGGAGGGGATGCAGTTCGACAAGGGCTACATCTCGCCGTACATGGTGACCGACCCGGAGAAGATGGAAGCCATCGTCGAGGATCCGTACATCCTGATCACCGACAAGAAGATCAGCGCGGTGAAGGACCTGCTGCCGGCGCTGGAACGGATCGTCCAGGTGAACCGGCCGTTCGTCCTGATCGCGGAGGACGTGGAAGGCGAAGCCTTGGCGACGCTCGTCGTGAACAAGCTCCGCGGGACGCTGCAGGGGGTCGCGGTCAAGGCGCCGGCGTTCGGTGACCGCCGGAAGGCCATGCTGCAGGACATCGCCATCCTCACCGGGGGCCAGGTGGTGACCGAGGAGCTGGGGCTGAAGCTCGAAAACGTCGATCTGAGCATGCTGGGCCGGGCGCGGCAGGTGAAGGTCGGGAAAGAGGAGACGATCATCGTCGGCGGTTCGGGGAAGCAGGCCGAGATCCAGAAGCGGATCAGCGAGCTTCGCAAGCAGATCGACGAGACCGAGAGCGACTACGACCGCGAGAAGCTGCAGGAGCGTCTCGGGAAGATGGTCGGCGGCGTCGGCGTGATCAAGGTCGGCGCGGCCAGCGAGACCGAACTGAAGGAGAAGAAGCACCGCGTCGAGGACGCGCTGTCCACGGCGCGCGCGGCCGTCGAGGAGGGGATCGTTCCCGGCGGGGGCACCGCGCTGATCGGGGTGCTGTCGGCGCTCGACAAGGTGAAGGCGGAAGGGGACGAGGCGACCGGGGTGGACATCGTCCGGCGCGCCGTCGAGGAGCCGCTGCGTCAGCTCGCCCGCAACGCCGGCCGCGAGGGCTCGGTGATCGTGGAAAAGGTCAAGGCCGGTAAGGCGGGCTGGGGGTTCAACGTCCTGTCGGAGGAGTACCAGGATATGATGAAGGCCGGCATCGTGGATCCCTGCAAGGTCACCCGCTCGGCATTGCAGAACGCGGCGAGCGTGGCCTCCATGCTGCTGACGAGCGAGGTCCTGATCGTCGACAAGCCGGAGGAGGAGAAGGAGTCGCCGATGCCCCCGACTCCTCCCATGTAGTCATTCGGCCACGGCAGGGGTCCCGATCGCTGGGATCCCAGGAGATGCGCGGGGAGGCGAAGACCGCCTCCCCGCGCTTTCCGTTTCCCCGGCGATGAACGCAGCCATCGGATCTCAGGCGACAGGCCGCGGGGATCATCCCTCCTCCCGCCCCCCATCCTCGGCGGCAGGCGAGCGAGGATGGTCGCCCGCCGCCAAGTGGTTGGCGGCAGGCGTGGGGGCGCTTGCCCTCCTCCGGATCGTGGTCGCCGCGCACACACCGATCATCGACGACGAAGGGTACTATTGGCTCTGGTCGCGTCACCTCGCCCTCTCCTACCTCGACCATCCGCCGCTGGTGGCGTGGTTGGACGCGGCGACCACCGCGGGGGGAAGAGCGGAGTGGCTGCTGCGGCTCCCGGCGATGCTGGCGACGGTCGGGACCACGCTCGTCCTTTACCTCCTCGGCCGCGATCTGTTCGATCGGCGGTCGGGGCTCCGCGCCGCCGCGCTGCACCTGGCCGTCCCGGTCTTCGCGCTGCAGGCGATCGACGCCATCCCCGACCCGCTGCTGTACATCTGGTGGACGCTGGCGATGTGGGCCTTCTGGCGGGCCGTGCGCGGGGACCGCTGGGGCTGGTGGGCGTGCGGCCTCGCGCTCGGCCTTGGGATGTTGAGCAAGGAGTCGATGGCCGTGCTCCCCATCGCGTTCCTTGGGGTGCTGGCCCGGCCGTCGGAACGACGCTGGTGGCGGACGTCCGGCCCCTATCTCGCCGCGGCGCTCGCGGCGGCGCTCGCCGCCCCCATCGTTTTCTGGAACGTCCAGCACGGGTGGGCCTCGCTCCGCTTCTGGCTGCACGTCGGCGGGTCCGGAGGCCCCCCGGCCGGCAACCCGCCGGGGTGGGGGGTGCTCGCCAACGCCGCGGTGCAGTTCGCGTACGGCGGCCCGCTCCTGTTCCCGATGATGATGTGGGCGCTGTGGCGGGCATGGCGCCTCGGGCGCGGCGACGAGCGCTACGCCTTTCTCGTCCTGGCGAGCGTGCCGACCCTGCTGCTGGTCGCGCTGGCGGCGGCGCTGGGCGTCGATCGGGCCAATTGGGCGGCGCCCGCGTATCTCGCGGCGGTGGTGGCGTTGGGGGCGCTGTGGCCGGGCCGCGCCGCCGCGGCGGCGATGGTCAGTTCCCTGGCACTGTCGTTGGTCGTGCTGGTGCTCGTCGCGGCGATCCCTTGGCTCCCGGCGCCCCTGCGGTGGGATGAGCTGTACGGGTGGCGAGAAGTGACGGCGGAGATCGTGCGCCGCGCCGGCGCGCTCCACGATCCCGGGCGGGTGCTGCTGTTGGGGCAGCGGTACAACCAGGCGAGCTACTTCGGCTACTACGCCGCGGATCGGATGCCGGTGAGCACGGGTCGGACGAGCGAGTTTGCCTTCTGGGCTCCGCCCGACCGGTTCGTCGGCTGGCAGGGGATCGCGGCCATCGACGCCCGCGAGGCGGTGGGGGCGCTCCGCGGGGACTGCACGCGCCTGCTCGAGCAGCTGCCGTATAACGTGACCTTTCCGGGAGGCGGCACGAGGACGTTTCGCATTTTCCGCTGTGTGGGGTTTCGCGGGACCCCACGCGTCCCGTAGCGCAGCCAGCGCACCGTTGCCGAAAGCGGGCGAGCGCACCGGGTGATGGTGCTGGCCGATGAGCCGCTGGCTGGTGCCCAGGGCACGGGCCGGCGGCGTCGGGTGTTGCGGGTGCTTGGTCCTGTTCAGTAGTCGCGGTGAACGGCGACCGCGGAGACGATCAGCCCGACGCCTAGAAGCTCGGTCCAGGAGGGGAACTGGGCGAGCACGAGGATGCCGATAGTGGTGGCGGTTGCGGGAAGGAGCGAGACCATCAACGAGTAGGTGGCTCGCTTGAGTCGGGCCATCGCGAGCTGGTCGCAGACGTAGGGAATGACCGAAGAGGTGATGCCGACGCCGATCCCGGCACCGATCGCGACCGGGTCGAGTATCGCCTTCGCAGCGCCGAAGCCGCCGATCGGCGTGATCGCGGCGGCGGCGATCAGCATCGCCGCCGCCAGCCCGTCGAGCCGGTTGAGGGCTTCGTTGCGCGAGACGCGGTGGGCGAGGATGATGTAGAGTGCGAACAGTACCGCGTTGGCGAAGGCGAAGGCGACTCCGAGCGGCTCCGTGGCGAGCCGGACGTTGGTGAGGACGTAGACGCCGAGAACCGCGAGTGCGAGCGCGACGCCGTTGCGGGGCGTGCGCACGCCGAGGGCGGCGAGTAGGATCACGGGCAGGAACTCGATCGCGGCGACCGTGCCGAGCGGCAGGCGAGCGATCGCGAGGTAGAAGCAGCTGTTCATGACGGCGAAGACGGCGCCGAGTCCCAGAAGCAGTCGCCGCGTCTCCCGGTCGAGCCCGACGATTCGTCGCCATGGCTTGCGCCAGATCGCGAAGACGGCCGCAGCGCTGACGATGCGCAGCCAGGCAACGCCGAGGGGGTCGGCGCGGGCGAAGAGCTCCACCGCGAATGCGGGGCCGAGGTAGTGGAAGATCGCACTGCCGACGAAATACGCGTGCGGCGGCAGGCGCTGTCCCGCCGCCCGCAGGTTGAACAGCCGCGGTCGGCCGCCCCGACCCGCCGAAGCTGGTTTCGCGCTGGCGCCCGCGGACCGGTGTTCAGAGGGATGCCGTGAACCCGTCCGTGCCGGACCACTCAGACCTCGAACCATGATGCTATGATCGCAGGTACTTGACTGACGGTCCATGCTATAATTACGGTGTGGCCGGCAAAGTTACTGGAAAACGTAATGAGATACCGAAGAAGACCTTACAATCCAAGAACTCAATCCTCGATCAGATCAACGTGCGGCTGCTCCGCGAACTGCAGCGTGACCCGCGCGTGCCGATGGCCACGCTGGCGCGGCGTATCCGGATGTCGGCCCCAGCCGTCACGGAGCGGGTCAAACGTTTGGAGGAAGCAGGTATCATCGCCGGATACCGAATGGACGTGAGCCCTAGGGCGCTTGGCCTGCTCGTGAGTGCATACGTGCGCATCCGACCTGCACCTGGCCAACTGGCAAAAATCGCCGAACTTGCGGAGCGGGCCTCAGAGGTTGTTGAGTGTCACCGGATCACCGGGGAGGACTGCTTTCTGGTGAGGATTTACGTTTCGGACATGGAGGAACTGGAGTCAGCCCTCGACCGTTTCTTGGCGCTCGGGCAGACCACAACGTCGATCGTCCAGTCCTCCCCCGTGCCGCCGCGAAACCTGCCGCTGCCCGACAAGTAACCGATAACCGCAGGCGTGCCGCGTCGTATTTCGCTTCCTCGATCGCACTAAACTGCCGTCCCAGGGTACCGTTACCTTCCCCAAGATTCGCAGTTCATCGTCAAATCGGGAATCCGGTGTTGCCTGCGCCGGCAGAGACGGCGCTAGCGCGTCTCGACCGGCCGGCTGAGGTGCTGCCGGGTCTGGTCCAGGGCCACCCGCAGCTTCTCGACAAACTCGCTCTGCACCGCGCGGGCGGCCTGCCCGATCGCCGCCAGGATGGCGCGGCGGTCGGAGGCGCCGTGGGCCATCACGACGTTTCCGCGGATCCCCAACAGCGGCAGGCTCCCGTGCAAATCGATCTGGTTGGTCGTCTCGACCAACCAGACGGCGAGGTCCTCGATGCGCTGCGGGGGGAGCTCCCCGCGCACCTCCCGCCGCAGCCACGCCGCGAGTTCGCGCCCCAGCCCTTCCACGGTTTTGAGCGTCACGTTTCCCACAAACCCATCGCACACCACGACGTTGGCGGCGCCGCTCATGAGATGATGGCCCTCGATCGACCCCACAAACCGCAGGCCGCTGCGCCTCAGGAGGTCGGCGGTCTCCTTGACCACGCGGTTGCCCTTTCCCGCCTCGCGCCCGTTGCTGAGCAGCGCCACGCTGGGCTCGGAGATCCCGCAGAACACCCGCATGTACGTGGCGCCGATGACGGCAAACTCCAGCAGGTGGCGGGGCTCGACATCCATCGTCGGCCCCAGGTCGACGAGAAATGTCTCCGGGTGCAGCCCGAGGATCTGGCGGCCGACACAGGCCCGCCGGACTCCCTTCAGCATGCCGATCTCGCGGACCGCGGCGAGCAGGGTGGGGCCGGTGCTGCCGGCGCTGACCGCTGCCTCCGCCCGCCCCTGCGCCACCTGCCGCATCGTCACTGCCATCGACGCGTTGGGGGTCGCCCGAAGCGTGGCCAGGGGGGGGGCGCCTTCGGGGATCGGGCCGCCGCTCGGGACGACCTCGACCCGCCCGGCGCGCAGCGCGTCGGGGGGCACGAGCGGGGCGAGGGCCTCGGGCACGCCGACCAGGAGAATCCGCAGGGACTCGTCCCGGCAGGCGGTCAGGGCGCCGTGGACGATCTCCGTGGGAGCCTGATCACCCCCCATGCAGTCCACGGCGATGCGGATCCTACGGCCGTCCCCGCCCATCAGACCATCGTCAGCCCGCCGGAGACGCTCAGCACCTGCCCGGTGACGTACCGGGAGGCGTCGGAGCAGAAGAACGCCACGGCCTCGGCGATCTCCTCGGGCTGGGCCACCCGCCGCATCGGGATGAGGCGGATCATGCGCTCGATCCGCGCGGCACGCGCGGGATCGGCCCGGTTCTCGGCGAGCACCTCGGTTTCGGTCGGGCCCGGACTGACGCAGTTGACGCGCACGCCGCGGGACGCGGCCTCACGCGCCAGGGACCGCGTGAGGGCGATCACCCCACCCTTGGCGGCCGAGTACACCGCCTCGCCCCCCGTGCCGACCCGCCCGGCGTCGCTCGCGACGTTGACGATCACCCCGCCGCCGTGCTCCGCCATCCACTCCAGCGCCACGCGCGAGCAGTAGATCACCCCCCACAGGTTGGTGTCGATGACCCGCCGCCAGTACTCCTCGGTCTCCTCCAAAAACGGGGTGGTGAGCGTCCACCCGGCGTTGTTGACGAGGATCTCGATCCCCCCGAGCGTGCCCCGGGCGGCGTCGATCCCGGTCCGGCACGCGGCGTAGGTGCGGAGGTCCGCCGGGATGGCGACCCCGCGGACGCCGTGTGATCCGATCTCTCCCGCCACGCGGTCGATCTCCGCCCGGGTCCGCGCGAGCACCGCGACGTCGGCGCCGAGCAGCGCCAAGCGGTGGGCGATCGCTCGGCCGATGCCGCGGCCGCCGCCGGTAACCACCGCCCGGCGCCCGCCCAACGGCTTCGAGGGCATCAGTGCCGGCGCCGCGGCCACGCCGCGTGGAGGGTCTGCCGCTCGCGCTCGTAGATGGCCGCGAACTTTTCCGCGGCGTCCTTCCCCGAGAGCAGCTCCAGTTTGCGCACCTCCAGCGGGTCGGCGGCGTGGATGATCGCGATCTCGTGGGCGGTGGGGGGCGTCGTGACGGACAGCGCCGACGGAATCTCGAGCGGGAACCCGGTGCGCTCCCGCACCTGGTCCGCCCCCACCCCCGGGTGCAGGCTGCGGGGGACCATCCGCCCCGTCGCCGGGTTCCAGCCGAACACCCCGAGGTCGGTCACGAGGCAGGTCGGGGCGCCGTGGGCGCCCAACCACTTCGCCCGTTCGTCGGTGTATCCGACGCCGCTGATGAAGTCCACCTGCGCGATCACCGTCCGCGGCGAATGCGACGTGAGATAGTAGAGGCCCTGCGAGAGGTGGCTCGTGTCCTCCGGGATCCCGCGCGAGCCCACCAGGGCGACCTTCGGGCGTTCCCACTGGCCGATCACCGAGATGTTGACGTTCCCGTGCTGATCGATCTGGGCGGGGTTGATCCAGATGCGGAACCGATCGGTGAAGATCGCGTCGAAGATGTCCTCCATGCTGAGCGGGATCGCGCGCTGGTTGTCGGTGAGGAACTGGCCGAGCGAAAGCGTCGGCATGGGGATCGCGTCCATCCCGGACTCCGGCGTGGAGAGCACCGCCAGATCCGGGGCGTGGGTGCTCTTCGCCAGGTGCGCCGCCAGCGCCCCCAGGGCGGTGACGGAGCTGACGAGGACCTCGCCGCGCAACTCCCGGGCCATGCAGGTGATGATCAACTCGTCGATGGTGTAGTCCGGCATGCCGCTCTCCTTCGCGCGCCGCTCGGCGCCTAGACTCTGAGACGTTCTCCCAGCGACCGCTCGTTGCCGAGCGCCTGAAGGTACTCCCGCTCGCCCACGTAGATGTACCGCTCCAGGTACTCGTGCCACGCCGCGCCGTCCCGGGCCGCGGCCAGGTATTCCTGGACGTGCTGGAGGTCCGCCCGGTAGTCGGGCGCGCACCCGGTGAAGTGCGCTCCCCACGGGGCTTCGACCACCCCGGTCACGAGCGTGCGCAGGATCCGCACGTCGTGCCCGTAGGTCTGGAGCCGCTCGGGGAGCAGGATCTGCTCGGCGGAGAGAAAGGTCTGCCGCGCGGCCTTGGCACACAGCGCGTCCATGTGCCCATCCCCGAGGATCACGCCGTTGCCCTGCGGGTCCGCGAGGTTGACGTGGATCAGCGCCACGTCCGGCTTGAGGCTGGGCACGGCGACGAGGGTCTGCCCTTCAAACGGATCCTGAAAGGTGCGGAAGGCGGGGTTGACCTTCAGCAGGTCGGTGCCGAGCCCGGCGTGGGTCGGCAGGAACGGCACCCGCTTGATCGTCGCGTCCAGCCCCGCCATCACGGTGAACTCGGTCCATTCCTGAAACCGCACCGACCCTTCCTGCCTGGCGCGCCGGAAGTGGGGCGCGAGGCCCATCACCTCGAACCCGACGAACGCGTAGATCAGCTCGGCGATCTTCCCCGTGCCGATCAGCAGGTCGACCTCGGGGCCGCCCACGTTGACGATGAGCTTGAGGTTCTTGCGGTCGCTTCTGGCCAGCGCGCGCACGAGCGTCATGGGCTTGCGCGACAGCGAGGAGCCGCCGATGGCGATCGTCGCCCCGTCGTGGATCTCCCCGATCACGTCCTCGCACGTGCTCACTTTGTTCATGCGCGTCCCTCCCCTCGACTGCGGAACGCCTCGAACGGCGCCGCGATCAGGCTGAGTCCGCCGTCGACCACGATCGTCTGCCCCATCACGTACCGCGCGGCGGGCGTGCAGAGGAAGGCGACGACCGCCGCGACGTCCTCGGGGGTGCCCATGCGGCCCCGCGGGGTGTACGTGGAGACCAGCCGGTCGAACTCCGCAAACCGATCCCCCCCGTAGAACCGCGCCGAATCCGTCAGGATCACCCCGGGGCTGACGCAGTTGGCGGTGACGCCGTCGCGCGCCAGCTCGTAGGCGAGGTAGCGCGTCCAGGTCTCCATCGCCCCCTTGGCGGCGGCGAGCACCGCATAGTTGGGCAAACACTCCACGGTGCCCTGCCCGCCGATGGTGACGATCGCTCCGCCCCGTCCCTTCATCAAAGGGACCGCCCGCTGCACGCACAGCACCAGGGATCGGACGATCAGGTCAAAGGTCCGCTGGATGTGGTGGGGCTTGACCTCGAGCGTGGGCTTGAACGCGGTGGCGGCGTGATTGGCGACGAAGATGTCGAGCGCGCCGAACTGCGATGCGATCTCGTCGAAGAGGCGGGTGATCTCCTCGGGCGCCTCGAGGTTGGCCCCCAGCGCCACCGCCCGCCGGCCGAGGCCCTGGATCGACCGGACGACCTCGTCGGCCATCGCCTGGTTGCGGTGGTAGTGGACCACGACGTCGGCGCCGCCCTGCGCGAAGGTGAGGGCGGTGGCCCGACCGATCCCCCGCGAGGCGCCGGTCACGAGCGCGATCCGATCGGTGAACGTGCCTGCGAACACTTTCGAGGCCTCCTCAGCGTGATCCCGGGGGCGCTAGGCCCCCGGCGCGGCCCGGACCGCGACGACGCAGTTTTGCCCGCCGAACCCGAACGCGTTCGCCAGCGCGAGGCGGATCCGGGCCGATCGCGCCTGGCGGGGGACGTAGTCGAGATCGCAGACGGGATCGGGGGTCTCGAGGTTGATCGTCGGCGGGATCCGCCCGTCGCGGATCGCCAGCACCCCGACCAGAACCGCGAGCGCCCCCGCGGCTCCGATCAGGTGGCCGACCATGCTCTTCGGCGCGCTGACCGGTACCGTGCGGGCCCGCTCGCCGAGCGCGTGCTTGATGGCGCGCGTTTCCGATACATCGTTCAACGGCGTGCCCGTGCCGTGAGCGACGACCAGGTCCACCTCGGCCGGTCCCGCGCCGGCGCTCGTCAGCGCCAGGCGCATCGCCGCCGCCGCGCTCTCGCCTTCGGGCTGCGGGGCGGTCTCGTGGTACGCGTCGCTCGTCATTCCCGCCCCGGCGAGTTCCGCGTAGATGTGGGCTTCGCGACCGCGGGCGATCTCTTCGCGCTCTACGACAAAGACGACCGCCCCCTCGCCGTACACGAAGCCGTCGCGATCGCGATCGAACGGGCGGCTGGCGCGTTCCGGCGCGTCGTTTCGCGTGCTGAGGGCCTTCAGGGCGCAGAGCGCGGCCCAGACGGTGGGGGTGAGGCCGGCTTCGGTGCCCCCGGCGAGGACGTAGTCGGCCTCGCCCGCCTGAATCCACCGGCGGGCCTCGGCGAGCGCGATCGTGCCGCTGGCGCAGGCACCGACAGAGGTGTTCGAGGGCCCGCGGAGTCCGAAGTGGATGCTCACCGCGGAGGCGGCCATGTTGGCGATCAGCATCGGCAACAGGAAGGGCGTGACCCGCGTGGGGTGTTCGGCGAGGCGCGGCGCCTCGGCGTCGATGACGTCGATCCCCCCGAGCGCGGTGGCGATCGTCACCCCGAACCGATCGTGGATCGGGGGCACCGGGAGGAGCCGCGCGTCCTGCAGGGCCTCGTGCGCCGCCGCGATCGCCAGCTGGGCGAACCTGGCGGTCCGTCGTGCGCGCTTGCGGGTCATCACCGCGAGGGGATCGAACCCTTGGACGTCCGCGGCGATCCGGACGGGGTACCCCGACGCGTCAAACCGCGTGAGCGGCCGGACCCCGCTGCGCCCCGCAAGCAGGCCGTCCCAGGTCGCCGGGGCCGATAGGCCGGCGGGGGTCACCGCTCCAATCCCTGTGATGACGGCTCGTGCCACGACACCTCCCGCGGTCTGCCCGAGACTTTTCGCCACGGGCGGAGCGTTTCCTACGACATTTCCCCGCAGTTTCGGCCTCGGGGACGCGTAAAACCGAACATTCTTGTCCCTCTTGGCAATTTCTTTCGCCTATGATATAGTGATTTCGCACTTCATCGTTCTTTTCAACGCAGCAGAAGTCGAAAAACCGAACGATCGACGAGCCCCACCACGACGTGGAGCGTCCATGAGAGTCCTTGTGGTCGGCGCGGGCGGGCGCGAGCACGCCCTGGTGTGGAAACTCCGCCAGGAGCACGGCGTATCCGTATTCTGCGCGCCGGGCAATCCGGGAATCGCCGAGATCGCAACCTGCCTGCCGCATCCTCCGCACGATCTCGACGCGCTCGCCGCGAGCGCCGAACATCACGCGATCGACCTGACCGTGGTGGGACCCGAGGCGCCGCTTGCGAGCGGACTGGTCGACGTGTTCGCCCGCCGCGGCCTCCCGGTCTTCGGCCCCACCCAGGCCGCCGCCCTTCTCGAATCGAGCAAGGTGTTCATGAAGATGCTCTGCCGCCGGCACGGCATCCCGACCGCCCCGTTTGCGATCTTCGAGGATCCCGGCGAGGCGATCGCCTCGCTGCGCCGCGCGGGACGTCGGTGCGTGATCAAGGTGGACGGGTTGGCCGCCGGCAAAGGCGTGACCGTCGCCGCGACCGCGGAAGAGGCGGTGGCGGCCGTCGAAGCCGCGATGGTGGCGCGGCGCTTCGGCGAGGCCGGTGCGCGCGTCATCGTCGAGGAGGCGCTGGAAGGGGAAGAGGTGAGCGTGTTTGCGCTGTGCGACGGCGCGGCGCTCGCGACGCTGTTGCCCGTACAAGACCACAAGCGCCTCGCGGACGGAGACCGCGGTCCCAACACCGGCGGGATGGGGGCCTGCGCGCCGGTGCCGGCGGTGTCGCCGGCGACCCTCGATCGGATCACCGATGAGGTGCTGGAACCGATCGTGTGGGCGATGGCCCAGGACGGGCGCCCGTACCGCGGGGTGTTGTTTGCCGGGATCATGCTGACCGCGGACGGTCCCCGCGTGCTCGAGTTCAACGTCCGCTTTGGGGATCCGGAGACACAGGTGCTGCTGCCGCTGCTGGCGGGGGGACTGATCGACGCGTTCGACGCCGTGCTGGGCGGGCGCCTCGAGCGGTGGACCCCCCGCTGGCGTCCGGAGACCGCGGTATGCGTCGTCCTCGGCGCGGAGGGGTACCCCGAGCGGCCGGCGACGGGTCACCCGATCGCAGGCCTCCGGGAGGCGGCGGGCATCGACGGCGTGGAACTCTTCCATTCGGGGACGGCCGTCCGCGACGGGACGCTGGTGTCGTCCGGCGGGCGGGTGCTCAACGTCGTCGGCGTGGGGGCGGGCGTCGACGAGGCGCGGGCCCGAGCCTACCGCGCCGTCGAGCGTGTGCGGTACGAGGGCAAGATCTTCCGCCGCGACATCGGAGCGCGCGCGGCGGCCCCGGTTCCCGGGAGGATGAGGAGCGGTGTGGGTTCGGGGGAGGCACGATGAGGAGGATGGATCGATGACCGGTCGGAGCGGCGGCCCGCCGCTGGTGGGGATTCTGATGGGGAGCGACAGCGACCTCGCCACGATGGAGCAGGCGGCCCGGGTGCTGGAGGAGTTCGGGGTGGGGTACGAGATGACGATCGCGTCCGCCCACCGGTCGCCGGCCCGCGTGGAGCGGTACGCGGCCGAGGCGGAATCGCGCGGGCTCCAGGTGCTCATCGCCGGCGCCGGCGCCGCCGCGCACCTTGCCGGCGTGCTGGCCGGGCGGACCGCGCTGCCGATCATCGGCGTGCCGCTCGCCGGGTCGTCGCTGGGAGGGCTCGATGCCTTGCTCTCGACGGTCCAGATGCCGGGCGGGGTTCCCGTGGCGACGGTCGGGATCGGGGGCGCGCGAAACGCCGCACTGCTCGCCGTCCAGATTCTGGGCACGGCCGATCCGGGCCTGCGGGAGCGCTATCGGGCCTACAGGGCGCGGCTGGCGCGCGAGGTGGACGAGAAGGCGGCCCGGCTCGCCCCCCGGGGGGAGCCGGGGATGGTGCCGCCGACGGCGGGTGGGGAGGCGGGCTGATGCCGGTGACCGCGGTCGTCGGCGCGCAGTGGGGAGACGAGGGGAAGGGGAAGGTCGTCGACACGCTGGCCCGCCATGCCGACGTGGTGATTCGCTACAACGGGGGCAACAACGCCGGGCACACGATCCAAAACCAGCACGGCACATTCCGGCTGCACCTGCTGCCGTCGGGCATCTTTCACCCGGCCGCCCAGTGCGTGATCGGGCCCGGCGTCGTCGTGAACCCCGAAGTGTTCCTCGCCGAGGTGGCCGAGGTCGAGCGCGTCGGCATGCCGACGGTGGGGCGCCTCTGGATTTCCGACCGGGCCCACCTGATCTTCCCGCACCACATCCTCGTCGACGAGCTCGAGGAAACGGCGCGCGGCGGGAGGCCGCACGGGACGACCAAGCAGGGGATCTGGCCGGTCTACAGCGACAAGGCCGGCCGGATCGGGATCCGCATGGGGGATCTTCTCGAGGAGGGCCATCTCGTCGAGCAGCTCCGGTTTCTGGCGGAGCGCAAGAGCGCCGTGCTGCAGGGGGTGTACCACCACGAGGCGGTGGAGCCGGCATCGCTGCTCGCGGCGTGCCGACGGTGGGCCGATCGCCTCGGCCCGTACATTGCCGACACCCACCCCCTCGTCCAGGAGGCACTGCGGGCGGATCGCGCCGTGCTGCTGGAGGGGCAGCTGGGCGTGATGCGCGATCTGGACTGGGGGCTCTACCCGTTCGTGACCTCGTCCACCACCCTCCCCGGGGGGGCCAGCGCGGGGGCGGGCATTCCGCCGTATCGGATCACGCGGGTGCTCGGGGTGGCGAAAGCGTACACGACCGCGGTCGGGTCGGGCCCGATGCCGACCGAGTTGGAAGACGCGGTCGGCGACCGCATCCGCGACGTCGGGCAGGAGTTTGGCGCCACGACCCACCGGCCGCGCCGCTGCGGCTGGTTTGACGGGGTCGCGGCGCGCTTCGCGGCGGAGATCGCGGGGTTCACGCACCTCGCGGTGATGAAGGTCGACGTCTTCGACGCGTTCGAGACGATCCGGATCGCCGTCGCCTACCGGCTCGACGGCCGGACCCTGCAGACCGTGCCGCACACCGCGGCGATGGCGCGGGTCGAGCCCGTCTACGAGGAGCTCGCCGGGTGGCGCTGTCCCACCAACGGCGCGCGGCATCTCACCGACCTGCCGGTCGAGGCGCGGGGATTCCTGCGGCGGATCGAAGAGATCGTCGGCGTCCCGATCGTGCTGGTGGGGGTGGGGCCGGAGCGGCAGGACATCATCTACTGTCAGGAGGGGTGGGCGTGATCCCCCGGTACACCTCGCGCGAGATGGCCGCGCTGTGGAGCCCGGAGACCAAGTTCGACACCTGGCTGGAGATCGAACTGCTCGTCGCCGACGCGCAATCTCGCCTCGGGATGGTCCCCCCGGCCGCGGCGAGGCGCCTGCGGGAGCGGGCGCGGGTGACCAGCGTCGCGCGGATCGACGAGCTGGAGGAGCGGGAGACCCGGCACGACGTCGTGGCGTTCCTGCGGGTGGTCGGGGAGACGGTCGGCGACGACGCGCGCTACCTGCACCACGGTCTCGGGTCCTCGGATGTCGTCGACACGGCGCAGTCGGTACTGATGGTCCGGGCGGCCGACCTGATCGCGGCCTCGCTGGGGCGGCTGCACCGCGCCCTCGGCGGGCTGGCCAACCGGCACCGGTACACGGTGATGGCCGGGCGGACCCACGGCGTCCAGGCCGAACCGATCACCTTCGGGCTCAAGGTGGCGCTGTGGTACGCGGAGGTGGGGCGGGGGCTCGACCGCGTCCGGCGCGCCCGCGAGGTGATCGCCGTGGGGAAGATCTCCGGCGAAGTCGGCACGTTCGCGCACAACCCCCCCGAGGTCGAGGCCGACGTGTGCGCCGCGCTCGGCCTCCGGCCGGCGCCGGCGTCTTCGCAGGTCCTGCAGCGCGACCGACACGCCGAGTATCTGAGCCATCTGGCGGTCGTCGCCGGGACGCTCGAGAAGATCGCCACGGAGATCCGCACGCTGCAGCGCACCGAGCTCCGCGAGGCGGAGGAGCCGTTCCGGGAGGGACAGACCGGGTCGTCGGCGATGCCGCACAAGCGCAACCCGATCATCTGCGAGCGCATCGCCGGGCTGGCCCGGGTGATCCGGGCGAACGCCGCGGCGTCGCTGGAAGACATCGCCCTGTGGGGGGAGCGCGACATCACGCACTCCTCCGTCGAGCGCGTGATCGTCCCGGACGCGACGTCCCTGCTCGACTACATGGCCCGCAAACTCGGCGACGTGATCGAAGGGCTGCGCGTGTACCCCGAGCGCATGCGCGAGAATCTCGACCGCACCGGCGGCCTGGTGTTCTCTCATCGGGTGCTGCTCGCGCTGATCGACCGCGGGATGTCGCGCCAGGACGCGTACGGGATCGTGCAGTCCGCGGCGATGCGGGCGTGGGAGGGCGGGGCGCGGTTCCGCGACCTCATCCGCGAGGCGGGAGTGCTCCCGGAAGCGGAGCTCGCGGCGTGCTTCGACGCCTCGCACGCGCTGCGCCACATCGATGCGATCTTCGCCCGGGTCGGGCTTGGCGAGCGCCCGGCGGCCCAGGCTGCGGCGCAGGGCGACAAAGGAGGCAAGGCGGATGCGTGAGATGGCGGTGGACGGACAACCCCGTCCGGCGGTGATGGAAACGGATTTGGCCCTGCCGCTGTTTTCGCGCGGCAAGGTCCGCGACATCTACGACCTGGACGACCGGCTGCTCATCGTGGCCACCGATCGCCTCTCCGCGTTCGACGTCGTGCTGCCGACCGGGATTCCGGACCGGGGGCGGGTGCTGACGGGGCTCTCCGCGAGCTGGTTTCGGCGGCTGGGCCAGATCGTCCCGACCCATTTTCTCTCCGTCGATCCGGCGGCGTTCCCGGAGTCCCTGGGGGCGCAGCGCCGGGCGCTGGCCGGCCGGTCGATGCTCGTCCGCAAGCTCAGGCGGATCGACATCGAGTGCGTGGTGCGCGGCTATCTCGCCGGGTCGGCGTGGAAAGAGTACGAGGCGACCGGGAAGGTGGGCGGGGTCGCGCTGCCGGCCGGGCTGCGGATGGGGAGCCGGCTCCCGGATCCGATCTTCACCCCCGCCACGAAAGCCGCCTCCGGGCACGACGAGAACATCACCGTCGAGGCGATGGCGCGGGCCGTCGGGGTCGAGCTGACGCGGAGGCTCGAGAAGGCGAGCCTGGCCGTCTACCGTCAGGGGGCCGCGGTCGCCGAGCGGTGCGGCCTGATGCTGGTGGATACAAAGTTCGAGTTCGGCGTGGACGGCGAGGCGATCGTCCTGATCGACGAGGTGCTCACCCCCGACTCCTCGCGGTTCTGGGACGCCGCGGCCTACGCCGCCACCGGGTCGACGGAGAGCTACGACAAACAGATCGTGCGCGATCACCTGGAGCGGGTGGGCTGGAACAAGCGCCCCCCCGCCCCCGCGCTGCCCCCGGAGGTGGTCGCCGCCACCAGGGCGCGGTACCTTGAGGCGTACCGCCGGCTGACCGGCGAGCCGCTGGCGGAGGGGTGAGCGAGATGGGCACCGGACGGCCGAAAACGGTTCGCGTCGTGGTGACGCTCAAGCCCGGCGTCCTCGACGCCCCCGGGCAGGCGATCCGCCAGGGCCTCGACGCCCTGGGTCACGGGGGCGTCCGCGGCGTGCGCGCTGGGAAATACTTCGAGCTCGAGGTCACCGACGAGGGCCAGGTCGAGGAGCGGGTGCGGAAGATGTGCGAGGGCTTCCTCGCCAACACGTTGATCGAAGAATACCGCTACGACATCGTCTGAGGGAGGACCACGTGGACGTCGGGATCATCGTGTTCCCCGGAAGCAACTGTGACGCGGACACCTTCCACGCCGTGGGCGAGCTGCTCGGGCACCGGGCGCGCTACGTCTGGCACGAGGAACAGACCCTCGACGGGTTCGACGCCGTGATCCTCCCCGGCGGGTTCGCGCACGGGGACTACCTGCGGGCGGGAGCGATCGCCGCCACCTCGCCGGTGGTTCGGGCGCTGCGGACCTACGCCGGAGCGGGGGGAGTGATCCTGGGCATCTGCAACGGCTTCCAGGTGCTGCTCGAGGCCGGCCTGCTGCCCGGGGCGATGCGCCCCAACGCCTGCGGACAGTTTCGGTGCGAGTTCGTCCACGTCCGCGTCGAGCGGGCGGACACCCCCCTCACCTGCGCGATGACCCCCGGCCAGGTCCTCCGCCTGCCGATCGCGCACGCGGAGGGCAACTACTACGTCGACCCCCCGACGGCCGCGGTCCTGCGCCGCTACCGGCAGGTGGTCTTTCGGTACTGCGATCCCGCGGGGGCGGTGACGGCGGAGGCGAACCCCAACGGCTCCTGCGATTCGATCGCCGGGATCGTCAGCGAGCGCGGCACCGTGACCGCGTTGATGCCCCACCCGGAACGGGCGAGCGAGGGCCTGCTGGGGAGCGACGACGGCCGGCTGGTCTTCGATTCGCTCGACCGCTGGGTCGCCGCCCGGCGGGGGACGATCGGCGCGGGGGCGCGGTGACCATGGCCGTCGAGCAGACGACGCGATCCGTCGATCCTTTCGCCGCCGCCGGGCTCACCGCCGCCGAGTTCGAAGAGATCTGCCGCCGACTCGCCCGGTCGCCGAATCAGGTCGAGCTGGCGATGTTCGGCGTGATGTGGAGCGAGCACTGCGCCTACAAGCACTCCAAGCTCGCCCTGAAACGCCTGCCCACGACCGGCGGTCAGGTGCTCCGCGGCCCGGGCGAGAACGCCGGCGCGGTGCTGGTGGGGGATGGCTGGGCGGCGGTCTTCAAGATGGAGAGCCATAACCACCCCAGCGCGGTGGCCCCCTTCCACGGGGCGGCGACGGGGGTGGGGGGGATCATCCGCGACATCCTGGCGATGGGCGCTCGCCCCATCGCGCTGCTGGACTCGCTTCGCTTCGGCCCCCCCGAGGCGCCGGGGGTGCGCCCGATCCTGGACGGCGTGGTGGCGGGGATCGCGGCGTACGGGAACAGCATCGGGGTGCCCACGGTCGGCGGGGAGCTCTCCTTCGCCCCGTGCTATCGGTCCAACCCGCTCGTCAACGTGGCCTGCCTCGGGATCGCCCGCGCCGATCGGCTGGCCACCGCGCGCGCGGCCGGGCCGGGGAACCCCGTCGTCTATCTCGGGGCGCGCACCGGCCGCGATGGGATCCACGGCGCGTCCTTCGCCTCCGCGGAGCTGGGCGGAGATCCCCGCGACCGGTCGGCCGTGCAGATGGGGGATCCGTTCACCGGAAAGCTCCTCATCGAGGCGAGCCTGGATGCGCTGGCCACCGGCGCGGTGGTGGCGATCCAGGACATGGGCGCGGCGGGGCTGACCTGCGCGGTGTCCGAGATGTCCTCGCGCGGCGGGGTGGGGATGGAGATCGATCTCAGCCTGGTGCCCCGGCGCGAGGAGGGGATGACGCCCGAGGAGGTGCTGCTCAGCGAGTCGCAGGAGCGGATGCTGCTGGTCGTCCAGGACGGGCGCGAGGACGAGGTGCTCCGGATCGGACGGCGGTGGGGGCTCCAGGCCGTGGTAATCGGCCGGGTGATCGGCGCGTCCCGGGTTCTTCTTCGCGAGGGCGATGCGGCCGTCGCCTCGCTGGATCCGCGCATCCTCACCGAGGCGCCGGTCTACGCCCCGCCGTCCCGGGAGCCGGCGTATCTGGCGGAGGTCCGCCGTGTCGATCCGTCGACGTTTCCCGTGGCGCCTCCCCACCCGACGCTCCTGGCGCTGCTCGCCGCTCCCAACGTCGCGGACACCCGCTGGGTGTTCCGGCAGTACGACCACATGGTGCAGACCAATACGGTGGTGCCGCCGGGGGCGGACGCGGCCGTGCTGCGCCTCAAGGACGCCTGCCCGCGCGGGCTCGCCCTCACCGCGGACGGCAACGGCCGGTACGGGCATCTCGACCCCCACCTCGGCGGCATGCTGGCCGTGCTCGAGGCCGCCCAGAACGTCGCCTGCGTCGGCGGGACGCCGGCGGCGGTGACCGACTGTCTCAACTTCGCCAATCCCGAGCGGCCGGAGGTGGTGTGGATGTTTCGCGAAGCGGTCGAGGGGATCGCCGGGGCGTGTGAGGCGCTGGGGATCCCGGTCGTGGGCGGGAACGTCAGCTTCTACAACGAGGCAGACGGCGCCATCTTCCCCACCCCGATCATCGCGATGGTGGGCCTGCTCGAGGACGTCCGGCGCCACGCCACCCCGGGGTGGAAGCGCGAGGGGGACCTGATCGTGCTGCTGGGCGACGGCATCCCACAGCTGGAAGGGAGCGAGTACCTGGCCACGGTTCATGGGGTGGAGGCGGGACGGCTGCGACACCCCGACCTCCCCGGGGTGGCGCGCCTGATCCAGTGCACGCGCGAGGCGGTGGCGCGCGGGCTCGTCTCCTCCGCGCACGATTGCGCGGGGGGAGGGATGGCGGTGGCGCTGGCGGAGTGCTGCATCGCCGGCGGCCTCGGCGCGGCGGTCGCGCTGCCGGTCGAGCGCGGCCAGCGGTCGGACGTGGCGCTGTTCGGCGAAGGCGTCGGTCGGATCCTCGTGTCGACCCAACCGTCGCATCTCACGGACCTCGTGCACCTGGCGGGGCGACTGGCGGTGTTCGTTCGGGTGCTGGGCTCCGTCGGCGGCGCGCGCCTGATCATCGGCGCCGACGGCGATCCCGCCCGGGGCCCGTGGATCGATGCGGGTGTCGAGGGGCTGGCCCGCGCCTGGCGGGGCAGGGAAGGGGGGGCGCGATGAGGCGCTCGACCCGCGGCCCCCGCTCCGACCGATCCGCTCCCGCTCCGCTCGGTCCGGGCGGGGACAAGCTGCGCGAGGAGTGCGGGGTCTTCGGCATCCGCACCGAGGGTGCCGGTGCCGCGCCCTTCGTGCACCTCGGGCTGTACGCGCTTCAGCACCGGGGGCAGGAGAGCGCCGGCATCGCCACGCACGACGGCGCGCGCACGCACCTCGTCAAGCACATGGGGCTCGTCGCCCAGGTCTTTACCCCCGAACGCCTGGCGACGCTGCTCGGGCCCACCGGGATCGGGCACGTGCGCTATTCGACGATGGGCTCGGCCTCGCTGGAGAACGCCCAGCCGTTCCTGGAGCAGAGCCCGTGGGGGGTGCTCGCGCTCGCCCACAACGGCAACCTGGTCAACGCCCCGCTGATCCGACAGGATCTCGAGGCCGCCGGGCACTGCTTCCGCGCCACCTCCGACACGGAGGTGATCACGAAGCTGATCGCCACGTCCCGCGCCGAGACGCTGGAGGAGGCGATCGCGGGCTGCATGCGCCGGATCAGCGGCGCCTACACGGTCGTGGGGATGGTGGGGGACGTGCTCGTCGCGTTCCGCGACGCGAACGGCATCCGCCCGCTCGCGCTGGGGCGGCTCGGCGGCGCCGCGGTGTTCGCGTCGGAGAGCTGCGCGTTCGATCAGATCGGCGGCGAGTACGTGCGCGAGGTCGGGCCGGGAGAGCTGGTGGTCGCGGACGCCGCGGGCGTCCGGTCGATCCAGGTGCTGCCGGTCGCCCGCCGGGCGTCCTGCGTCTTCGAATACATCTATTTCGCGCGCCCGGACACGGTGCTGGAGCACCAGAACGTCCACCAGGTCCGCCGGCGGATGGGGCGCCTGCTGGCGCGCGAGTATCCGGTCGAAGCCGACGCGGTGATCGCGGTCCCCGACTCCGGGACCTCCGCGGCGATGGGGTACGCCGATGCGAGCGGCATCCCGTGCGAGGTGGGGTTGATCAAGAACCGGTACGTCGGGCGGACCTTCATCCAGCCCGATCAGGTATCGCGCGATTTCGGGGTGCGGGTCAAGCTCAACCCCATCCGCGACGTCATCGCCGGACAGCGCATCGTGCTGGTCGACGACTCGATCGTCCGGGGCACGACCAGCCGGCAGATCGTCCGCATGCTGCGGCACACCGGCGCCCGAGAGGTCCACGTGCGCATCTCCTCGCCCCCGATCCTCAACGCCTGCTATTACGGGATCGATACGAGCAGCCGCGGGGAGCTGGTCGCCTCCCGGTTGTCGGTGGAGGAGATCCGGACCTCGATCGAGGCCGACAGCCTCGGGTACCTGAGCCTCGCCGGGCTCGTCGAGGCGCTGGCGCTGCCGGAGCGGGCGTTGTGCCTCGCGTGTCTGAACGGCCGGTACCCCACCGAAACCCCCACCGAGGCCATGGCCGGCCGCTATGCGCTTGAGGCGAGGCGGACGTAGAGCGGGCGCATGCGCCGTCCGCGCGCGTCTCCGCTGACCTACCGCCGGGCCGGGGTGGATCGCGACGCCAAAGACGCGATCCTGGCGGAGGCCATCTCCCGGATCCGGTCGACCCACGGGAGTGAGACGCTGGGGGTGGGCGATACGTTCGGCGGGCTCTTCCGCCTGAGCGGGTACCGGTACCCGGTGCTGGTCAGCTCGATCGACGGGGTCGGGACGAAAGTCCGGGTGGCCGAGGTCATCAACCGCTGGCAGGTCGTGGGGGGCGACATCGTCGCGCACGGCGCGAACGACGTCCTGTGCCAGGGGGCGACACCGCTCTTCATGCTCGACTACATCGCCGCCGCATCGCTCCGCCCGGGGGTCGTGACCGCGATCATCGACGGGATGGCGCAGGCCTGCCGCGAGCAGGGGATCGCCCTGATCGGCGGCGAGACCGCGGAGATGCCCGGCGTCTACGCGCCGGGAGGGAGCGATGTCGTCGGGTGCACGGTGGGCGTCGTGGAGCGCGACCGGATGATCACGGGCGATGCGATCCGGCCGGGGGACGCGATCGTCGGGCTGGCGAGCAACGGGCTGCACACCAACGGGTACTCGCTGGCGCGGGCCGCGCTGCTCCCAACGGGCCGCGCCGCCGCCCGTCGGGCGCTCGACCGGCGGCCGGGGGGGCTTGCGGAATCGCTTGCCGACGCGCTGCTCCGGCCTCACCGACCGTACGCGCGGGCGGTGCTGGCGCTGCGTGAGCGGACCGAGATCCACGGGATCGCGCACATCACCGGCGGCGGCCTCGCGGGCAACCTCGTCCGGATTCTGCCGCAGGGGTGCCGGGCGACGATCGTCCGCGGCCGCTGGTCCGTGCCGCCGATCTTCCCGCTCATCCAGCGGCGGGGCCGTGTCGACGATGCCGAGATGTTCCGCACCTTCAATATGGGGTTGGGCATGCTCCTGGTCGTCCCCGGGGCGATGGGGGATGCGGCGGCGGCACACCTCGACCGTCTGGGGGAGCGGGCGTCGGTCGTGGGCGGCATCGCCGCGGGGCCGCGGGGGGTCGCGATCGGTGGCTGAGCCGCTCCGGGTGGGGGTCCTCGCCTCGGGCTCGGGCTCGAACCTGCAGGCGATCATCGATGCGTGCCGGGACGGTGCGGTCCCCGCCCGGGTCGTGGTGGCGATCAGCAACGTGCCGTCGGCGTTCGCGCTGGAGCGGGCCCGCCGGTGCGGCATCCCGGCGTACGCCGTCGATCACACCGGTTACCCCTCCATCGATCGGTTTGAGTCGGCCGTGCGGGAGATCCTCGAGGCTCATCGGGTCGGATTGGTCTGCCTCGCCGGATTCCTGCGCATCCTTTCGCCCCGCTTCGTGGGGGCGTTCGCCGGCCGCATTGTGAACATCCACCCGGCCCTGCTGCCGGCGTTTGGGGGGAAGGGGATGTACGGGGAGCGGGTCCACCGGGCGGTCCTCGCCTCCGGCGCGCGGGTGAGCGGGTGCACGGTGCATTTCGTGACCGCGGTGCCGGATGGGGGCCCGATCGTCGCGCAGGCCACCGTTCCCGTCGAGGAGGGGGACACGCCGGCGACGCTCGCGGCCCGGGTCGCCGGCGCGGAGCACCGATTGTACCCGGATGCCGTGCGGCTGTTTGCCGAGGGCCGGCTCCGGCTGGATGGCGACCGCGTGCGGGTCGGGCCTCCCACCGGACCCGGGCTGGTCCCGGAGGGACGATGAAGATCGCGCGAGCACTGCTCAGTGTCTGGGACAAGACGGGGGTCGTCGAGTTTGCGCGCGGGCTAACCGGCTTCGGCGTCGAGATCCTCTCCACCGGGGGCACGGCGACGGCGCTGCGCGGCGCCGGCGTCCCCGTGGTCGATCTGAGCGAGGTGACCGGATCGCCGGAGATTCTGGGGGGACGGGTGAAGACGCTTCACCCGGCGGTGCACGGCGGGCTGCTGGCCGTTCGGGATGATCCCGCGCACATGGCGGAGTTGGACCGCCACGGGATCCGGCCGATCGACCTCGTGGCGGTGACGCTGTACCCGTTCGAGGCGGCGGTGGCGGGGGGGGCGGGTCTTGCGGCGGCGATCGAGCAGATCGACATCGGCGGCGTGACCCTCCTCCGAGCGGCGGCGAAGAACTTCGCCGGGGTGGTCGCCCTGAGCCGCCCCGCGCAGTACGCCGAGGTGCTGGCCGAACTCCGCGAGACGCGGACCGTGGGGCCCGAGACCCGTCTGCGGTTCGCCCGTGAGGCGTTCGCCCGAACGAGCGGATACGACGCGGCAATCGCCCGCTACCTGGGAGGGGAACCGTTTCCCGCGCAACTGCTCCTCGACTTCGAAAAGGTCCAGGACCTGCGCTACGGGGAAAACCCGCATCAGCGCGGTGCGTTTTACCGGGAGCCGGGATCGGTCGGCCCGTCGGTGGCGGCGGCGGTCCAGCTGTCCGGGAAGGCCCTTTCCTACAACAACATCTACGACCTCGACACCGCCCTCGAGATCGTGCGGGAGTTTGGCGACCCGGCGGCGGTGATCGTGAAGCACGCGATCCCCTGCGGGGTCGGCACCGGGGAGACGGTGCACGAGGCCTACCTGCGCGCGCGGGAGGGAGACCCAGTGTCCGCGTTCGGGGGCATCGTCGCCGTCAACCGCCCCGTCGATCGGGCGACCGCCGAGGCGCTGGCTGAAACGTTCTTGGAAGCGGTGATCGCTCCGGGGTTCGCGGAGGACGGCCGCGCCGTTCTCGCCGCGAAGAAAAACCTGCGGCTGATGGATACCGGGCCGTTCGTCCCGCGGCCGCCGGCTTCGGGCGGAGGGGGCGAGGCGTTTCCGATGGATCTCCGCCGCGTCCGGGGCGGCCTCCTCGTGCAGGAGCGGGACAGCGTGGACCTGATTGAAGAGACCCTCCGGGTCGTCACCTCCCGGGCGCCGACGGCGCGCGAGTGGATCGACCTCCGGTTTGCCTGGACGGTCTGCCGGTACGTGCGCTCGAACGCGATCGTCCTGGCGCGCGACCGCCAGGTGGTCGGCATCGGGGCCGGGCAGGTGAACCGCGTGGAGCCCGTCCGCTTGGCGGCGCGCCAGGCCGGCCCGCGGGCCCGCGGCGCCGCCATGGCCTCGGAGGCGTTCTTCCCGTTCCCGGACGCGGTGGAGGAAGCGATCAAAGCCGGGGTCACCGCCGTGATTCACCCGGGGGGATCGATACGGGACGCCGCGGTCGTCGCCGCCGCCGAGGCGGCCGGGATGGCGATGGTCACCACGGGCGTCCGACACTTCCGGCATTGATCGCGGGCAGCGCGACCCGGCTAAAGGGGGGCCCCCGGGCTGTTTGACTTTCCTATAAATAAGGGTATAATAGCAAGTAGCAGAAGCTGACCAGGCGAGTCCAATGGGGCAATGCTGCCGATTCTCGAAAGAGGTCGGCTTTGATATTTTCCAGGCCTAATGCATCAGGACCACCACCACCCCCGCCCCCCACGCGGTGGCCAGCAGATTCACCGCTGAGTTGTCCACCCAGCGGCACCGACCCTCGATCGTGGCCCCCAAGAGGCTGTCCAGCATCGCACCGGAGAATCCCGCTACCAGGGTCGGCAGCCCGCCGCCGCGGCCCGGGCCGGCGGGGGCGAGGATCGCCGCGGCGGCGCAGATCAGTAGGGCGCCGGCCAAGGCGCCCGCGGTTCCGACCGGGGTAATGCCGCCCGACACCCCGTGGGGGACGGGACGACCCGTCGTGATCAGGTGCGGCTTGGTGCGGCTCCAGCGGCCGACTTCCGTCGCCCATGTGTCCGCGGCGGCCGCGGCGATCGCCCCGGCCGCCGCGCTGAACGCCAGCGGCCAACCCCACAGCGCGTGGACCCCGGCGGCGAGCGTCGCGACGCCGCCGTTGGCGATGACCTGATCCCACCGCCGGCCGTTGAGATCGGACGACGGCCGCGCGACTCCGATCCCCTTCGGTTCCCAGCGGGTGAGGAGCGAAGACGTCGCGGAGAAGATTCCCACCAGGACCAGCCACCGCCATCCCCCGCCGACGAAGAGCACCGTCCCCACCACGAGGGTCGCCCATGCCCCCGATGAGGTCAGCACCTTGAAGCGGGCGGCGGGGAGTGCGGCGGCGGCGCTCAGGGCCAGTCCAATGGCGATGGTGAGGGTCGTGGGCATCGGTGTCGTGGTTCGGGACCGAGGGCGGAGCTCCTTGGCCGCGGGGCTGCGGATCGACGGTGTGGGGGCCGTCCCGTCTTGATGATCATGTCCGAAAACGGCGAGCCCGTCGACCGATGCGTGGACTATAATGGGGTCGTGTTCCTCGAACCCGACACCTGCTACCGAGCGATGGCGACACGCGATGCCCGATTCGACGGGTGTGTTTTCGTCGCGGTATCTTCCACGGGCATCTATTGCCGACCGGTCTGCCCGGCCAAAATGCCAAAGCGCGAACACTGCACGTTCTTTTCGACCGCGGCCGCCGCGGAGGGCCATGGGATACCGGCCGTGTCTGCGGTGCCGGCCCGAACTGGCGCCGGGCCACGCCAGCGTCGACGCCGGCCATCGCCTTGCCCGCTCCGCGGCGAACCTCATTGCGGACGGCGCGGCGAACGGCATCGGCGTCGGCGGCGTGGCGAGGAGTCTGGGGGTGACCGCCCGCCATCTGCGCAGAGTGTTTCAGGGTGAATTCGGCGTGTCGCCGATCAGGTTCGCCCAAACCCAGCGGCTGTTGCTGGCGAAGCGGCTGCTGACGGACACGGCCCTCCCGGTGACCGAGGTCGCATTCGCCGCCGGGTTCAACAGCCTGCGGCGCTTCGACGGACTGTTCAAGGAGCGCTACCGCCTGAACCCGCAGCGCATCCGGAAGCCGCCCCGGGGTAACGCCCCGCCGGACGCGCTGACGTTCGAGTTGAGCTACCGGCCGCCCTATGATTGGCACGCGCTGCTGACATTTCTCGCCGCGCGGAGCGTCAGCGGCGTGGAGCGAGTCGAGGGATCCCGGTACCGCCGCATCGTCAGCATCGTGCAGAGCGGGCGGGCGCATACGGGATGGATCGAGATCGCGCCGCATCCCCGCAGGAGCGTCATGCGGGTGATGGCGTCCGCATCGATGGGGAAGGTGATTCCTGCTCTGCTGTCGCGGGTGACGCACCTGTTGGATCTGTCGTGCAACCCGACGCCGATCGCCGAGGCGCTCGGCCGACTGGCGGCGGCGAAACCGGGCCTGCGCGTTCCGGGGGCGTTTGACGGATTTGAACTCGCCGTCCGTGCGGTGCTGGGTCAGCAGGTCAGCGTCGCGGCCGCGCGCACGCTGGCCGGACGGGTGGCCGCGGCCTACGGCAGCCGCGCGGCGTCGCCGTTTGAGACGCTGTCCACGGCGTTCCCGCAGGCGGAGCAACTGGCGAGTGTGCGGGTGGCAGAGCTTGTCCGCTTGGGCATCCTGCGGTCGCGCGCACGGACGGTCCGTGAGCTGGCGAAGCTGGTCGCCGATGGGTCGATCGCCTTGACCCCGGAAACCGCGGTGGCGGAGACGATCGAGAAGCTGCGGGCGATTGCCGGCATCGGCGGGTGGACGGCGCAGTACATCGCGATGCGCGCCCTGGCGTGGCCGGACGCATTTCCGCACACGGACCTGGGTGTCATGCGCGCGCTCGGAGAGCGGAACCCGAAACGGGTGCTGGCGGCCGCCGAAGCGTGGCGGCCGTGGCGGGCGTACGCGGTGATGCACCTGTGGATGGCGGAGGGTAGCGGTGGAACTCTTCGTTGATCGAATGTCGTCGCCGATCGGTTCGCTTCTGTTGGTGTGGCAGCCCGATGCCCTGTGCGCCTTGAGCTTCTACGATCGCGAGGAGCGTCTGCGCCGACGACTGCGCGTTCACGACGGCCTGCTTCGATTGAAGACCGAGCGCGCGCCGGACGCCATTCGCGTCCCCATCGAAGCTTATTTTCGCGGGGAGATCACGGCGATCGATCGGGTCCCGGTGCACGCGGACGGGACCCCGTTTCAGCGCCGGGTATGGGCGGCGCTGCGCGAGATCCCGGCCGGCAGCACGACGACGTACGGCGCGCTGGCCACCCGCATCGGACGGTGCGGAGCGAGTCGCGCCGTTGGGTTGGCCAACGGCTCGAACCCGGTGGCGATCGTCGTCCCGTGTCACCGCGTGATTGGCGCGGACGGCACGCTGACCGGATACGGCGGCGGGATCGATCGCAAGCGGTGGCTGCTGGAGCACGAGCGCGGTGGCGTGCTGGGGATTTGACGCGGAGACGTTCGGCCGGGGCGGTCGCGACGTGCGCGGTGCCTCGTGGGGCTCAACCGAAGAACCGCGGGTGAATTTGGCCCAGACGCCGCGCTTCTCTGCGGGCCGTCGGGGTCGATGCCATGAGCCCTGGTATCAGTCTCCGCGCCGGCGCGCCGCCTATTGACAACCCCACCCGGGGGCGATACATTTAGGTTCGACGGTCCTCGCGGCACCTTCACAACAGGCGTCGAGCCACCACACGGTCTAGGTCCTCCAGGCATCCTCCTCATCGCCGCAGCGGTTTTCAGTCTCACGTCCCTCGTGGCGGTTTCGTGACGGGGGCGTTCCTTGACAAAGGTGACGCGAGGTTGGTATAACTAGATGTCGTGGTCGGGGGGCCAGCCCTCAGGCTGGTTTGCCGACCGCGCCGATTCTCCAGCACCTTGAAAACTGCATAGTGGCAAGGGGAACGCGACAGAAGTTTCCACGTGATTGGGGACCGGAGGGGGAAACCCCTTCGGGCCTGACAATTCCGATGGAGAGTTTGATCCTGGCTCAGGACGAACGCTGGCGGCGTGCCTCAAACATGCAAGTCGAGCGTGGATACGTC
The DNA here is from genome assembly GCA_035307765.1 of bacterium. Taxonomy (NCBI): domain Bacteria; species bacterium. The sequence continues at coordinate 35,218 of DATGHU010000037.1, forward strand.
GCCTCGCAAGAGGTGACGTGTTCTAGCGGCGAACGGGTGCGTAACACGTGGGGAACCAACCCTCCAGACGGGGACAACCTCGGGAAACCGGGGCTAATACCGGATGCGTTCGCCGGGTCGCATGGCCCGGCGAGGAAAGGATCGCAAGATCGCTGGAGGACGGCCCCGCGGCCTATCAGCTAGTTGGTGAGGTAACGGCCCACCAAGGCGATGACGGGTAGCTGGCCTGAGAGGGTGGTCAGCCACACTGGAACTGAGACACGGTCCAGACTCCTACGGGAGGCAGCAGTTGGGAATCTTGGGCAATGGGCGCAAGCCTGACCCAGCGACGCCGCGTGGGGG
>DATGHU010000038.1 GCA_035307765.1 bacterium
GGAAAATGGCAGCTCGGTCTGACGGGGGTGCGCATACCACAGCCCGGCTGGATCGAGCCCCGCGTCGGCCGCCGCCAAGAGCAGCGCGCCCTCCGTCGAGCTGCCCATCGTCGCGCGTCCGGCGGCATCGACGACCACCGCGTCGTTGCACAGCGCGCCGATCGTCAGCACCTGCCGTGCGTCTTGATCGAGCGCACTCCAGCGTGGTTCCTCGCCGGTCCATTCCAGGCGGCCCGCAGCAAGCGCGCGCACCGCCATCTTGTTTTGCGTGAGCGTCCCGGTCTTGTCGCAACAGACGACCGTGACCCGCCCCAGCGCTTCAACGGCGCTCAGCCGGCGCACGATCAACGACCGGCGGCTCATCCGCTGCACCGCCGCACTGAGCGCGATCGTGACGGTGACCGGCAGCCCTTCGGGGATGGCGGCCGTGACGAGGGTGATGCCACCGAGCGCGAGCGTGCCGAGCGGCAAGCGCCGCATCAACCCTGCGCCGACAAAGGCGATCCCGGCTAACACCGAACCGGCGGCCAGGGCGTGGCTCACTTTGCTTAACCGCATCTGCAAGGGTATCGCCGCGTCCTCGTGGGTCAAGAGCCCGGCGATCCGACCGATCGCGGTCTCCATCCCCGTCGCCACGACAATCGCCCTCGCCCGCCCATCGGCGACCGCGCTGCCCATGTAGACCATGGAAACCCGGTCGCCGAGCTCCGCGTTCACCTGGACCGGTGGGACGCTTTTCTGTACGGGTTGTGACTCCCCGGTGAGCACCGCCTCCTCCACCTCAAGCTCGTAGCTCTCGATGAGCCGGGCATCGGCCGGAACGGTATCCCCGGCACGCAGCATGATCACGTCGCCCGGGGCGAGCTGGGTCGCCGGAATCTCCCGCAGGTCCCCGTCGCGGCGACAGTGCGCGGTAGGGGCCGCATAGCTCCGAAGCGCCGCCACCGCCCGCTCGGCCCGCAACTCCTGAAAGGCGCCGAGGCCCGCATTCACCAGCACGACACCACCGATCAAGATCGCGCTGATCGGCTCCGAAATCGCGAGGGAGACAGCCGCGGCCGCGCCGAGGAACAGCGTCATCCCTGTGGCGAGCTGTTTGACGTAGAGGGTGCCAAAGGTCGGCGGGGCGACCTCCGCCAGCGCGTTCGCCCCGTACCGCCGCAACCGCCGACCGGCCTCTGCGGAACCGAGGCCGCTGTCGCTATCGGTCGCCAGAAACCGCGCGACTTCTACCGAGGGGAGCGCGTGCCATGGCGGCGCCTGGGCCTGCTCGACATCTTGCATTCGCGACCCGCCGATAGGAAACACGCTGAGACGTCTGGAGTTGAACAGAAGGGCGAGGGTGAGTAACTGGTTGACCTCGTCGGCAACGCCGAGTGGCAGCGCCCCGGCGACCGCAGCGGCCGCACTAACCGTCGAGACCACGGTGGCGATGGCGAAGTTTTGCCGGTACACGTCTTGCAAACGCTTGCTCAACGCCACCAGCCCGGGGAGCAGGTCCAGCCGATGGTGCAGCAGCATGATGTGCGCCGCACGCGGCATCGGGGTCCACCCCGCCCCCGCGAACCCGATGGCCACGTTGGCCTGCGCCATGGCAGGGAGGTCGCCTGCACTCGCCCCGACGACGGCGACAACGTGACCGTCGCGCTGCAGTTGTCGGACAATGTTCCGCTTCTCGTCGTCGCCCACACCCACCCATGTTCGCCGAATGCCCAGTTCCGCGGCAAGCCGGGCCGCCGATTGGGTGACATCACCGCTCAGCACACCCAGCTCCTTCACCCCCGCTTCCCGCAGTCCGGCCACCGCTTCGCGGGCTCCGGGCAGAAGGCGCTCCCGTAGGCCGATCAAACCGATAAGGCGATCGTCCTGAACGACGGCCAGCACCTCGCTCCCTTGCGCCTCCAGGCGAGCCGCGTCCTCGCGCGTGGCCGCGGAGTCGATTCCTTGATCGCGTAAGAACCGAGCATTACCGACCAACACCGCCGAATCCCCCACCCGCGCCTCCAGACCACGGGGGGACGCCTGACCGTCGGTTGCGGGGAGCAATCCGACCCCGAGTTCCAGAGCCTTCTCCAGAAGCGGGACGGCGAGAGGATGACCGGAAAAGCGCGCCGCGGATGCGGCGATGGCGAGCACCCGTTCACCGCGGACCCCGGGAACCGGCACGACCTCATCAACGGCCGGGGATTCCGCGGTCAGCGTGCCGGTTTTGCCGAAGAGGACGACATCGACACGGGCGAGGATATCGAACGCGCTCCGGCGCTGCACACGGACACGCTGGCGGGCCACCGCCTCCACCGCGGCGCCGGAAGCCGCTACGGCAGATGCGAGAAAGGAATTCGGGTTCACCACGGCGATCACAGCCAGCGCCCGTCGCCAGCTGCGCAACAGCAACCACGTCACGGCAGCCAGCGCGAGTCCTCCCGCGCCGGCACGCCGGGCCCCGCGCGTCGGTCCCAGCGGAAGCCTGTTCTCGCGCTGCGCGGGCACCCGTTGGAGTAACTCACCGACATACGTGTCGGCGCCCACGGCAGTTACACGCACGTACAGCGTCCCTTGCCGCAGCCGCATTCCAAGATACACGGGGCTTCCCTGGCTCTTGCGCGAGAGAAACGCCCGGTGCGTGAGCACACTCTCATCGGCCAGGCCGGTGCCGTCCTCGACGATACCATCGGCGGGCATCCGCTCGCCGGTTTCGATTCGGATCAATTCGCCGGGCTGCAGCTCCGTGACCGGGATATCGAGTTCTCGCCCCGGGGCAATCAGGTGTGCCTGCCCGTGGTGATGCAGAAGACGGCTCAACTGGCGCCGGGTGCGCCGCAATGCCGACATTTCCAGATACTCGAAGAGATGCGAGCCGGTGTCGGCGGATAGGCCGAGCAGCGATTCGCGGAGTCCCTTGATCCCGATGCTGAGATAGCCAACGACGAGCCCGATGGGAACACGGCGACCCAACACGCGTCGTGCGGCGCGCCGCATCTGCGGGTAGCCGCTCAACGTCCCAACCAGCACGGAGAGGGCGTTGAGCCGCTCGGACTGCGCTCGTTCGTGATGTCCCACAAGGAGCACCTTCAGCGCGATCCCCCCGAACAGCGCGCCCGCGGCGATCGGCTGCAACGCCTCGGCCAGCAAGAATGCCGATCCCCGAACGGGCCTGCGCGGAAGCGTGGTCGAGGGAGCACGCGGACGCGTGGTGGCGCGCGCCATCCGAGATGACTCTAGCTTCGTCACCTCGACCAACAGCACGTGTATGCCGGTGAGACCGGGCTCATAGAGAATCAGCACCCGCCCGGTCAGTGGATTGGCCTCTACATGCCGCACGCCGGCCACCGTTACCAAGTCGCGCTCTGCGCGCCGAGCCAACCGGGGGTTGCCGCGGAGCCCTTTGATCTCAGCCCGGAGCCGGCCGGGAAGATCCCGGATCCGGCGCGGCGGGTCGGACGGTTGAGTGGTCGGTGGCGGCGTGCGCATGATACGATTCCTGGCGCCCAGGTTAGCACACGGCGTCTGTGCGGTCGACGCCGTACCGGCTGGAGTGGGTTAGTGAACACGTGTTCCTATTTGCCATCGTCGCAGCGGCCGGGTAGAATGGTAAGATCTTCGGTTCTTTGGACCACTGAGATCCATTGACGCGCCACACTGATAAAGGGGAGAGACGATGGCCAAGCTATTGGGTGCGGTCGGCGAAGCACTTGGGGATACGCTCGGTGCATCATGGCTGGGTCCAGTGGTCCTGGGGGGTGTGATCGTCGCGGTGGTCTCGCCGGAGGTGCGGAACCGCCTCCGAACGTGGGGTGTACAGGGAATCGCTGCGGCGATGGCCGCGGGCGATGTCGCCGCGAAGCGAATGAGGAACACCGACAACGGGACCGGCGGCATGGTCAACCAACTTGGCCAACGCATCATCCAGGCGGCATCAGAGCTGCGCGAAGAGTGGGAAGATTTTCTCGCCGAAGCCCAGGCGGTAAAGAACCGCAGCGCGCGGTCGTCGGACGGGAAGGAACACGCCACTCCCGACCGACCGCGTCGCCGCGTCTCTAAGCCTCGGGCACGGCGTCCCGCGGGCTAAACGTTCGGCGCGACCCGAACGTCCTGCGGGCCGAGCGCTGCTTCCCTGACCACTGCCGTACTCAATCTAAGTCTTTTTCTGGAACCCTGTGTTAAGAAACCGTCCCCTTTTTCGCGGGAAAGTTGACTCGGCCCCCCCGCGTGCCGCTACGGGGGACACGTGCGGGCCCTGTGCCCAAATACTCGCCAAGACCTCACCCCCCATCGGTCCAGGTATCGGCGCCGGATGTCAGTCCCCGCGGCCCCCCGTTTTTCAGTGCCCGCCCCCCCGTACTGCGTTCACGACCTGAATCGCGACGAGGGCCATCATGGCAATCACATACAACCGCAAACCCCACAAGAGCAGACGGACGCCTTGTGACAGCTGCCTCTGCCCAAAACGGGGGTGTTCTTTGGCGACGACCAGCTGATCCGCCTCCAGCACCGAGAGTACCGTGTCAGGTCGAAGATCCATGTCAACAATATCTGAGGGCCCGGCCGGCGCCGTCACTTCGGCACGGCGGATCGTCGCACTCAGGGGATCATGTTCCGGCTTCATCTACATCACCTCCGTATGTTGCCGCGCGAATGCCGAATCCGTGCCGTGGCGAACGCATCCTACCCACCGCCGAGGAACTTGGGGAACACGGTGACGAGCCCGTACCCCAACCCTGCCAGGACCAGCAACACCGTCACGGTCACCACGGCAATATTTGCCCAGAGTCCGTTGGTATGCTCACCCATCACCGCGTGGTCATTGACCAGGAGCACCAGGAAAAGCAGCGCGGGCGGCATCGCGAGGACGGCAATGACGTTCACGATTAACACGATGTAGGTGAGGGGCGCATTTGGTATCAACACGAGCGCCGCCGCGGCAAAGGCGGATGCGACCAGGACGCCGTAGAACGCCCACCCCTCCCACAACGGCCGGTTGAGGCTATGCGGCTTATGCAACACTTCGCCAAAGGCGTAGGCGGATGACGTCGAGATGGTCATGGCGGCGAGAAGGCCCGCTTCGAAGATCCCCAGCGCGAAGAGGGTGGCGCCGACGCGCCCGATGAGGGGTTGCAACGCCTGGGCGAACTGCGCCGCCTGGAAGTCGCTCGCCTTGATGCCATGCGCGAACAACGGCGCCGTTGCGACGATGGTGGCGATCGCAAAGGCCGTTGCGAGGAGCGTACCCAGCATCGTGTCCGTCCGGCCCGCCCGAATGTCGCGCGGCTGCAGGCCTTTGTCGACCACGGCGCTCTGTTGAAAAAAGAGCATCCAGGGAGTCACGGTTGCTCCGATATCGGCCATGATCAGCAGCATCACATCGGGCTTCAAGACGCCGCCGGCAGGAACCGGGGACCACGTAAGAAACGAGTTACCGATCATGCCCCACTGCGGATGGGCGAGGAGAGCCGCCGGGACAAACAGGCCGTTGAACACCGCCAGTCCCAGCGTGATCCGCTCCCAGGTCCAGTAACGGTGTGTGAGGATCACGCCGAATATGAGGACCATTGCGCCGCCGACGGCAGTCAGCGGAGGAACGCCAAAGAAGCTGAGGCCGGCTCGGATCCCGATGAATTCTGTCACCAGCGTGAGGAAGTTGCCGATAACCAGGTCGCCCATCGCGAAACGACCCCAGAACCGCCCGAACCGGTCGAAAATGAGTTCGGCATGACCGCGATGGGTCACCGCGCCAAGTCGCACGGTCATTTCCTGCACCACGAACCCTGCCAGGAACGTGACCAGGACAAACGGCACAAAGAACCCGATGCCGTATTGGGCTCCCGTGGCCGCATAGGACAACATGCTGGGCGCATCGTTCTCGCCAAGAAACACCAGCACCCCGGGCCCGATGAGGAACCAGAGCGGCAGGAGCCGGCGCGCCAGAGGCATCCCAGCACTACCGGCCCGGCGGGCACGTTCTACGGCAAGGCGGTCCCGAGCCCGGTCGACGTCCTCGTGGGTAATCCCGCCCGAAACACCTCGCTCAGGCAAATCGGGCCCGGGAGCTACGGACGCGGGTCGCGTCCGTAAAGATTCAGACCGTTCCTCCATCTTCGACCTCCTGTTCCCCGGCTTCGAGTAATTCACCAGCGGACTTTACGCGGATCTTTGCGCATGGGAATTCAAGATTTCGCCGCCGCGCCCAGCCATTGAATGTATACTCCCTCGCAGAGAACGCGGGGCAGGTTCAATTGACGCCCGCGCACCTCTACCTGACAGTCACCGTGGCGCCGCGCCACCACCTTGAGCGCCACACCCGGCAGCACGCCGAGATGGGCCAGCCGACGTAGCACCGCAGGGTTTCGATCGCTTACCCGCACCACCACCCCCGTCTCGCCGGTTGGTAGGTTCTCCAGTTGCGGATATCGGATCTCGCGCAGGGTCCCATCCGCGGAGGGAATGGGATCCCCATGCGGGTCCTGCGTCGGGTTTCCCAAGGTCGTGGCCATGCGGGCCTCCACATCCTCCGAAAGCACGTGCTCCAACCTTTCCGCCTCGGCATCTACCTTATCGAGGCTCACCCCCAGGTGCTGTGCAAGGTACAACTCAATTAGCCTGTGGTGCCGGATGATTTCGAGCGCAATCCGCTGACCGGCAGGCGTCAGGGTTAAACCGTAATAGCGGGTGTAGGAGACAAGCCTCAGACGAGCGAGGCGCTTGATCATGTTCGTGGCGGAGGCCGCCGCCACGCCGAGCCGCCCTGCGATCTCCGAGGTTGAGACGGCGCCGCGATCCTGCTTGAGCTTATAGATCGCCTTCAAATAGTCTTGCATCACCCCGGTGATTACCGACATACAACGACCCCCATCTTGCAAAATTTCTTTCGAGGATCCTAGTATATGTTAGCCCATCAAAAAATAGCGAGCGGGTCCGGCTGTGTCAACTCCCCTGCCGGAGTTCTGGGGTCCGCTTGGCAGGCTGGGTGGCGCTCGCCCCTGCGATGACGACCCGGGTCGCAAGCTCGAGCGGCATCATTTCGAGATTAGACACTCCAGAGGCCCGTCTTGCCTGGCCGCAAAGAAACCACGCGAGCCCAGGCGATCAGTCGAATGCGACGGTGAGGTCCTACGCGGAGCGTTCACGGCGCTCGCGGGGCTGGTGTTGTTGCCGTGGACGGACTGTCACACCTCTCACCTGAGAGCCTTTCTCCTGCAAGCGCACGTCTGTACGGGATTGCCTTAGCCAGGAATCTCCACTCGCACCTGGAAGATGGCGGAGCGAGAGTCCGGTGAGGTCCGGACAGCGACCGGCGCTCGCCCTGGTCCCCGGATTCGGGTAGGTGTATGGTGGAGGAAGAGGATGACCATGGATATCGTGGTCAGGGCCGTAGGGTCTGCGCTCGTGATCGTGGCCATCACCACAATGGCCCAGCGCAATGCGGCGCTTGGCGGATGGCTCGCCTCGCTGCCGCTGGTCACCGTGCTCTCCATCGCGTGGCTGTCCGTCGATCAGCGAGGAAACGGGCAGATCGTCAGGTTCTTGACGGGGGTCCTCTGGGGGCTCGCCCCCACCGCCGGCCTGCTCGTCATCACCGCCGGTCTGCTACTCCGGGGGTCCATCTATCAGTGACCCTCATGGCCGGGCTTGACGTCTGGGTCTTGTGTTTCTTCGCGGCGCGACAGGTGGGCCCCCTAGGGCCCTAACATCCCAACGTGGACGCCCCCTCCATCCTCGGCATCCCCACCCGCGAGAAGCATCGGGTCGCCGTGACCTCGCTGCTCGCGGCGGCGTTCTTGACCGCGACGAAGCTCGCCGTCGGCGTCCTGACCGGGAGCCTGGGCATCATCTCGGAAGCGGCCCACTCCGCCCTGGATCTGATCGCCGCCGCGATCACCTATGTGTCGATTCGCGCCGCCGACGCGCCGGCCGACGAGTCGCATCCATTCGGTCACGGGAAGGCCGAGCATCTCTCGGCTCTGATCCAAACCGGTTTGCTCATCCTCACGAGTGGATGGATCGTCGTCGAGGCGTTCCGCAGGCTCTTTCTCCGGGACGTGCACGTGGAGCCGTCCCCCTGGGCGTTCGCGGTGTTGTTCGTGTCCATCGTCATCGACACGGCCCGGGCCCGGGCACTGTTCCGCGCGGCGAGGAGGTACCAAAGCCAGGCCCTCGAGGCGAGCGCGCTGCATTTCTCGATGGACGTCTATGGCACGGGCGCGGTATTCTTGGCCCTCGTCCTGATTTCCGCCGCCCAGCATGGGTACCCGGGGTGGCTGCGGCAGGCCGACCCCGTCGCGGCGTTGCTGGTGGCGGGCATCACCCTCTACGTCGGGCTACGGCTGGGGAACGCGACGATCGGCCCGCTCCTGGATGCCGCGCCGGAGGGGGTGGCGGACCGCATCGCGGCGGGGATCTCCCGCGTCCCAGAGGTACTACACAGCGAGCGGATCCGCGTTCGTCAGAGTGGCGGCAGACTCTTCGTCGACCTGCGGCTCATCCTCGCCAGCAACATCCCCTTCGAGCACGCAGAGTCCGTGGTAGACGCCGTCGAGGCGCAGGTGCATCAGCTGTATCCGACGGCGGACGTCGTCGTCGATGCCGCTCCAGGGACTCCCCCATCCGGGGATCTGCTGGAGAGGATACGGTCGATCGCCAACCGGGAGAACTTTCAGATCCATGATGTCGTCGCCGTCACGATCGGTGGGCACGTGCACGCGGACCTGGATCTGGAAGTGGACGGATCGCTGTCCCTGCAGGTCGCCCACGATCAGGCGACCCAGTTGGAGAGCGCCCTCCGCCGCGCGCTCCCCGAGGTCGAAGATATCAATGTCCACATCGAGCCACGCCTTAGTGGCGTGGTACGGGCACGAAAAGCGAAACGGGCCCAGGCCATTATGGAGCGCAAGATTCTCAAGGTCGTGCGGGGCACCCCCGGCGTGCTGGACTGCCACGCCCTGGAGGCCCACGACGTAGATCACGACCTGGTGGTCACCGTCCACTGCACGGTCGCGCCCGGGTTGTCGGTGACCCAGGTCCACACGATCACAGAGGACCTGGAGTTGCGGCTCCGTGCGGAGTTTCCCCGGATTACGCGGGTCAACATTCACCCCGAGCCTCGACTGGGCCCAGAGCCGAGCCGCGAGCCTTAGCCTCGGCGGGTGGCCTTCCAGACGTCTTGCGCATGGGGGAAACGACGGGATGCCGCTCGAGCGCGTGACGGTCCTGATTCTCCCGGGCGCGGTGAGGGGCTGGGGCCTATCGATCTGCGCCAAATGGAAGGGCCTCTCTGGGTACCTGTCTCGGGTCAGACGGGTGGGTCACCGCACAGCCTCGATTTCCATGGTGGGTGAGGCAGGGAAGGTGAAACTTGACTTTGTCGAAGCGATCAACTCTAAAGAGTAAAGGATACGTGACGCACGAGACTTGGCGGCACAACAAAACGATGGGGGGCCGTTGTGTCTGACACGGTTGCCGAAGCCCGCACCCTTCCTGTTCGCAACGCGAGCCTGCGGGTCCTGAGCCTGGCGGCCTTGGGTGTCGTTTTCGGCGACATCGGAACAAGCCCTCTCTACACCCTGAAGACGGTCCTCGCCCTCACCGGCGCGGACCGTGATCCAGTCACGATCCTTGGCGCTCTGTCTCTCGTAATCTGGACACTGATCATCGTGACCACTATCAAATACGTCGCTTTTGCCATGCGGATCGATAACCAGGGTGAAGGTGGCATTCTCGCGCTCATGTCCCTGCTCATTGCCAAACTCAAGCCCCGGCCCGTCATTGTCGCACTTGGGCTTTTGGGGGCCGCGCTGATATATGGCGACGGGGCGATTACGCGGCGATCTCCGTGTTGTCGGCGGTCGAAGGGTTGAACATCGTCGCTCCCTCTTTCACGGCCTATGTGCTGCCTGTCTCCGTCCTGATTCTCGTCGCGCTTTTTTTCATCCAGCCCCAAGGAACGGCTCGGATCGGCAGGGCGTTCGGCCCGATCATGCTGGTGTGGTTCGCGACGATCGCCCTTCTTGGCATCTGGGGAATTATTCAGCATCCATCGGTACTGCTCGCGATAAATCCGACGCACGGTCTCTCCTACCTGTTCTCGCATGGCATGACCGGATTTCTGGTGCTCGGAGGTGTATTTCTCTGCGTGACGGGTGCCGAAGCACTTTATGCCGACATGGGGCACTTCGGTGCACGGCCCATCCGTCTGGCGTGGTCGGTTCTGGTTTTTCCGAGTCTGGTGCTCAACTATGCGGGTCAGACCGCACTCGTCCTTGAGGGTGCGCCCACGTCTGACAATATTTTCTACCGACTCTGCCCATCGGCCTTGCTCATCCCGCTTGTCGTGCTTGCTACGATCGCCACGATCATCGCCAGCCAGTCTATCATCACCGGTGCTTTTTCGATGACGCGCCAGGCAATCCAGCTCGGTTGGCTGCCGAGATTGCACATCACGCAGACGTCAGCGCAGGGGTATGGGCAGATCTATGTAGGTGCCGTCAACTGGGCGCTCATGACGGTCACATGTGGCCTGACCATTGTCTTTGGAAAGTCGGGCAACCTCGCGGCAGCTTACGGCATTGCCGTGTCGGCCACCATGCTTGCGACCTCGGCGCTGCTGTTTATCGCCATGCGCGAGATCTGGGGATGGAGCACGGCCAGGGCAGGTACAGTCGCTGGCGCATTTCTTATTGTCGATTTAGCAT
>DATGHU010000039.1 GCA_035307765.1 bacterium
CGCGGGTTCCCTCGGGCTATCCATCCTCTATTTCCGGGATCTCCTTTCGAGTGTCGGAGCCATCCCGCTCGTTGAGCTGCTGAAGCTTCACGGCCGGGGCTTTGACCAACTTCGGATCCACTCATTGGTCGCATTGAATTCCCCGCTGCGTTACGCGTATGCCGTCTTGATCGAGGTGGTCTATCCATCCCTTGTTGCCATCGCCTTCGGGTCTTGGTTGCATACGCGTACAATCGCGTGGTTGGTGCTCTTGGTGTTGACGGCCTGCGGCGGCGCGGTGTCCGCTGGCGCCTCCGGCGCTCGGAGCGGGATCGCCGTGATCCTTGTTGTCGCCCTCGCTACGTTGTATTTGTACCGAAAGGGGCGGGTGGGGAGGAACTTCGTTCTCTGGTCGCTGGGGGTGGTCTTGGTGTTTCCCGTGGCGATCACCGTCGCGCTCTATCACACAGATGTTTTGTATGCGCTGAGGTTGATCGGTGTGCGGCTTTTTTACACGCCCGCATACATTCAGTATCTTTATTTCCAGCTGGTGCCGGGGCATATTGGCTACCTGCACGGGCGGACGAGCCCGATTTTTGCCTGGCTAACCGGACAGGGGTACTTTGATTTGCCCAGATACGTCGTACGAATACCGTGGCCGGGCGCGCCTGTGGATGCGACCGCCAGTGGCCCGTTTATCGGTGATTTCTACGTCAATTTTGGCGTGCCGGGCGTCATGCTCGGCGGTGTGCTGGCCGGAGTCGTCATGCAGTTGCTTCAGATCTGGCTCGTCAGGCACCGGAAGACCATTACCAGTCTCGCGGTGTACGCCTTTCTGCTGTACGTCTTTTCGACGTTGAGTTATAGACCGCTACAGGTCATTCTGTGGTCGGGGGGAGTATTCTTCGTGCTGCTCATCTGGGGGATCCTGGCCATGCTGGAGGCGACACTTGGGACGCGGGGCGCGCCCGCTCCTCATCCCGAGGCCTGACCCGATTTGGTGGGAGATGGGTCGATTGCTACTCCGCCGGCCAGTCAACGTCGGCCGGGCTTGTTGACGAAGCGGGGAGGAGCGGGCTACGCGGCGATGACGGTGGCGACTGTCTGTTTCTGGGCGTGTGTCGTACTGGTCACCTACGTATGGTGCGCATACCCGGCACTGCTGTGGGCCATGAGCCATGCGAGGAAGAGGCATAGGGACGCTCCTCTGCGGACGGCAGAGGATTTGTGCCCCACCGTCACGATCGTTATCGCTGTGCACAATGAGGAAGCGGGGCTGGCGGATAGGCTTGAGAATTGCCTCAGCCTGTCTTATCCGCGCGATAGGCTTGAGATTCTCGTCGCGTCCGACGGATCCACGGACGGAACGGTGCGCGTGGCGTGTGAGTTCGCGCGGAGGTACGAGAATATTCGAGTGAGCGCGCAAGAGAGTCGTGGGGGTAAAACCGCTGCGCAGAATGCCGCTGTGCGGGAGTCCAAGAGCGACGTCATCCTTTTTTCCGATGTGGACACGAAATTCGATGCGCACATCCTTGAGCACATTACCAACCCCCTTATCGATCCTAAGGTGGGGTGTGTCGTGGGGGGGCTTCTCTGGGTAAACCCGCACAACTCGGCGATTGCTGCGGGGAGTGATGTCTACTGGCGGTTTGAGCGCTTCTTGTGGCGGGAGGAGAGCTTACTCGGTATTCTGGCTTGGGGGAGCGGAGCATGCTTGGCGGTCCGGCGAGGCCTCTTCAGACCTATGGACGCTCAGTATGGGGAGGATTGCATTGTGCCACTGGATATCGTCTCCCTTGGATACCGCGTGGTATTTCAGCCTGACGCGATCGCCTACGAGCCGCGCATTTCGTCCCCGGGCGCTGAACTGCGGACCCGAACACGAATGACCCTGCGCAGCTTTGCGGGGACCCTCAGTCGGAGGCATTTGCTCAATCCATTTCGATTCCCGGGGATTTCCTGGGCAATCATTTCACACAAACTCCTGCGCTGGTTGACGCCGTACTTGCTGCTCTCAATGCTGGCGTCGAATGCGGCCCTGGTGGATCGGCCCTTTTATCGTCTCACGTTCGGCTTGCAAGCTCTCTTCTACGCGAGCGCAGGGCTTGGTCATGTGCTTGATCGTAATCGCATCCGGGTCCCCATCGTCTCCACCATCTACGCATTTTGCCTGATGAACCTGGGGGTGGGTGTAGGGGTGGCTCAAGCAATCGGTGGTCGTCGAATCTTCGCCTATCGATCCGAAGGATGATGTGACGTTGGACAGCGCGATGGATGATCACATCGACGATCGAGGTTCGGCCCCCTCAGCCGACGCCGAGGTGGAGAGGGTCCGCGCGGTCTACGCACGCTATTATGCGGATCCGCGCACGCTGGGGAAGTGGGACCCGCGGAATCGGGGAAACGCGTTGATACGCGAGGAGCTCAATTCCGCAATCCTGGCGCTCCTCACGGGAGGACAGGTGCAGCTGGGAGAGGCGAGGATCTTGGACGTCGGGTGTGGATCCGCTGGGACGTTGGGGTGGCTCTCCCAATGCGGGGCTCAAGAGACGCGTCTCCACGGCGTGGACCTGCGCGAAGAGCAGATCGAGCTCGCACGGACACGCTACCCTCAGATGCATCTCTCCTGTGCCGATGCTAGAGCCCTGCCGTTCCCCGATCGCTTCTTTGACGTGCTCATTTGCAACGTGCTCTTCAGTTCGATCTTAGATGAGACCATCGCCAAACTGATCGCGGCCGAACTGCGGCGTGTCCTGCGGCCATCGGGAATGATCATTTGGTGCGATAATCGTTATGGGAACCCCTGGAACCCGAATGTCCGCGGGTACACCCCGCGGGCGATACGCAGGCTCTTTCCAGGGTGCCGGATCGTACTTCGATCGATCACGGTGGTGCCACCCCTGGTGCGGCGACTAGGCCGATGGACATCGCTGCTCTATCCACTGCTTGCGTGCGTGCCGGTCCTGCGGGTGAAGTATCTCGGAACAATTCAGCCAAAGGCGTGGAGCGGGTGACCCCTGACGTGTGCGGGACCGGTCCGGAATTGCGCACGACAGATGCCCCATAGCCAAAGGGCTTTTGACTGAAAGGGAAGGACGGGTGCGGGACGATGGCGGACACATCCCGCCTGGTGTCATCGCGTGGTAGCGCGAGGAATTGCAGGCATTGTCTAGAAACGAGTATCAAGCTCATGGCCTGGAGAGACTCACGCGGGAATAGGCCGCAGCTACGAACGCGCTCCTCTGTGATATTCGCTCCAGCGACGGTCGGCCAGGGGGATGGAGGGATGTATAGGGCATCGGGATGTGGCCAACGATCTCGGCTTGGGTGCCCGGTCAATCCGGGGTCCGAACATGCTGCCTAGAAGAATGGTCTACTTCCTCTTGGGCGACAGCGTGTTGCTGGCGCTGTCGCTGGTCGCTGCGGCGTTGTTGCGGTTTGACGGCGCCATCCGCCCCGATGTCGCAAGGCAATTGCCCGTAGCCATTGCCATCAGTCTCATCGCAAAGATCACGATCTTCGCCTGGCAAGGGCTGTATTCGTTGAGCTGGGCGCAGGTCGGATTGGAAGAAATGGTTGTGGTGTTTCGTGGGGTCACGCTGGGATCGATCGTATTCTGGTTGTTCGTGTTCCTGCTGAAGGAGACCCGATTCCTTGGAGGGTTCCCCCGCTCGGTGCTCTTGCTCGACTACATCATCACCCTCCATGCGGTAGGGGCTTTCCGCATTGGGCCGAGGGTGTACCAACACATGACGCATCCGTACCAGAGGGGCGGCCGGCCGGCACTGATTGTGGGGGCAGGGGTGGCCGGAGAGCAGCTCGCTCGATCCCTCCGCTACACCCCTGGGGCAGAGTATGCTCCGGTCGGTTTTGTCGATGACGACCCCGCGAAGTTGGGCACGGTGATCAACGGCCTGCGGGTGCTAGGTGATCGTGCATGTCTGTCTCGCATCGTCCGCGACCACCGCGTCGACGCCCTTCTGATCGCGATTCCCTCAGCCACATCCCGGTCGATTCGAGGTATTATCTCCGCCGCTCGCGAGGTGGGAGTGAAAGAGATCCGCATCATCCCCGGACTCGATCGGATCCTCGACGGCCGGGTGAGCTTCTCGGATCTGCGGGAGGTGCAACTGGCTGACCTGTTGGGTCGTGAGATGGTCGTGATCGACACGATCGCGATCGAGCAATGGTTCCGAGATCGGACCGTATTGGTCACCGGCGCCGGCGGGTCAATCGGAGCTGAGCTGTGTCGGCAGATCGTTCGCTTTCACCCGAGAGAAATTGCGCTCATGGACTGCGACGAGACCGGCCTGTTTTATGTGGAACAGGAGATGCGGCGACTCGGCCAGCGGGCGAGGACGCTTCTGGTGGATGTGCGCGATGTGGCCGGTGTGCGGGGCGCTTTTCGCGAAGCCACCCCCCACGTCGTGTTCCACGCCGCGGCGTACAAGCATGTAGGCTTGATGGAGCGGCATCCCGAACAGGCCGTCTCCACCAATATCCTAGGGACGCGCGTCGTCGCCATGGTTGCCGGTGAGGTCGGGGTGGAAAAGTTTGTGCTCATTTCGACAGACAAAGCGGTGAACCCGCGCTCGGTGATGGGGGCGACCAAACGGGTGGCCGAGCAGATCTGTCTCGCCCTCAATGGCCGCGGTGCGACGCGATACCTGGTGGTACGGTTCGGAAATGTGCTGGGCAGTCGCGGGAGTGTGATTCCCCTTTTTCAGGAGAAGATCCGCCGCGGAGAGGCGCTGACCATCCGTGGGCCGAATATGCGGCGGTACTTCATGGCGGTCTCGGAGGCGGTGCTCCTCGTCCTCCAGGCTGGGGTGGCGGGGCGAGGAGGGGAGATCCACGTCCTCGACATGGGAGAGCCCGTGTACATCGTAGACTTGGCCAGAGAGTTGATTCGCCTTTCGGGGCTCGAGCCCGAGACGGACGTACCCATCGTCCTGGCGGAACCCGAGCCGGGTGAGAAGGAGCACGAAGACCTGCTTGCCGCGGAGGAGGGGACCGTGGCCACCCCGCATAAACGAATCTTTATCGCCAGAGGGACGCCGACGCTGTCTCCCGAGGCCCTCTTTACCCACATTGCTTCTTTTGAGGAGATGATCAAGGTGCATGATCTTGGCGGTCTGCTGGAGACTCTCCGCACGCTCGTGCCGACATATCAAGCCTCCGAGTACCTCAAGGATCAGGTCACCCCGATGGCCGCGCGGTAGCTTCCACAACCACATGGCCCTCGACGCGTGTGTGCTGAACCCGCTGGCATCGGAGTATACTGGAATCGATGTTTCGAGGGAGGCCGGAATCTTGTGAGGGGGATAAGGTGTACGCAGTAGTGCTCGCGGGTGGAAAGGGAGAGCGGCTACGCCCGTTCACCGAGGACCGGCCGAAGCCGATGGTGGAGATCGTCGGAATCCCCATGCTCGACTATCAGTTGCAGTGGCTGCAGGGGCAGGGAGTGACGGATGTCGTCATCTCGTGCGGTTACCGCCACGAGGTCATCGAGACCTACTTCAATGATGGGGAGCGATTGAGCTTGCGGATCGTGTACGCCGTGGAGCGTGAGCCACTCGGTCGAGGCGGGGCGCTTCGACTGGCCCTGCGCCAGGTGCCGGAGAGCGAAGATGCGGTGATCGCGACCAATGGCGATGTGATCACCAATCTCCGCCTGTCTCCGGTGCTCGAGACCCACCGAGCCCGGAAGATGCTGGCGACGGTTGTCCTGACGCCTTTTGTGAGCCCCTACGGGATCGTGGAGATCGACGGCGATGATCGTGTGACGCACTTTCGGGAGAAGCCGGAGTTGCCGTACTGGATCAATGCCGGAGTCTACGTGTTATCACCGGCCATTCGCGACCATCTGCCCGAGCGGGGCGATCACGAAACCACCACGTTTCCGGCTCTGGTCAAGGCCGGGCGGTTAGGCGCCTACAAGTCTCAGGCGTACTGGCGAGGGGTGGACACGATCAAGGACGTCAACGAAGTCGGCTCCGAGATGCAGCGAAGGCTGATGAGTCTCTTCCGCGAGGGCTGAGCCCACCGTGAACGCCATTATCCCGGTCGCCGGGCGGGGCAAGCGCCTCAGGCCCCACACCCACACGCAGCCCAAGGTGTTGATGAACGTGGCAGGAAAGCCGATCCTCGCCTATATCCTCGATGATTTGAAGGATCTCGGGGTTGAGGAGATCGTGTTTGTCGTCGGGTATCTCGCGGAAAAAGTCGAGGAGTATGTCCGGGAACGATACCCGTTTCGCGCCCACTTTGTCTACCAGGATGAACCGATGGGGAACGGGCACGCGATTTACGTGGCGCGCGAGCATCTCACCGGCCCGACGCTGATTGTCTTCGGGGATACGGTCGTCCAGGCGGACCTGCGGGCCGCGGCCGCGCTTCCCCACTCGGCCATCGGAGTTCACCGGGTGGCCGATCCGCGTGCGTTCGGTGTCGTGGAGCTTGACGGCGACGGCATCGTCCGGCATCTCTGGGAGAAGCCCGCCGTCCCCCCCAGCGACCTGGCGGCTGTCGGCGTCTACATGATTCAGCAGCCGGCTCCGTTCCGGCGGGCGCTGGAGCGGTTGGTGGACGACCGCCGGATTGAGAACGGAGAGTACTGGTTGGCGGATGCCTTGCAGATTATGATCGACTCCGGCGAGCGGCTCCAGACCTTCCCCGTCGACGAGTGGTACGATTGCGGCACGCCCGAGGCGTTGCTGCGGGCCAACCGCGCGCTGCTCGATCATGCCCCCCCGCCCGTCGTGGAGATTCCGGGATCGGTGGTCATCCCTCCGTCGGCGATCGCCGAAACCGCGGTCGTGGAGGGATCGGTGCTCGGTCCGTATGCGACGGTCGCGGAGGGAGCCCGGGTGACCAACGCCGTGATCCGCGACAGCATCATCAACGCGCACGCCCGGGTGGAGAGCGTGCTCTTGGAGGAGTCGATCATCGGCGAAAACGCTGCGGTCACCGGCCGCCGCGGGCGGATCAACCTCGGCGATAGCTCGGAGATCGAGCTGTCGTAATCGCTCGCGCGACCTCGACCGACGCCCACCCCAGGCACAAACCTCCCAGCACGTCTGAGAGCCAGTGGTAGCCCAGGTAGATGAGGGCGCTCATCATCGTCGCGAGCAGGGCAACCGCCAGCCACGGAACCCGGCGGAACACCGTTCCCGCGAGGAGGGTGGTCCTGAGCGTGTGTCCCGATGGGAAGCTGTACGGGGTCCCCACGGAGATCCCCCACTGAAGGACGCCTCGCTGATAGGGCAGGGGCGGGCCCGGGTGGACGATCAGGTGTTTCAACCCGAGGCCCAGGAGCCCTAGGACGGCGATTCCCCCAGCGATCCCGAGAGCGGCGATCCCGCGTTCCCGCTCCCGCCTCCAGAGATACGCCGCGGTCAGGACGAGGATCGAGATGACCACCTCACCGTTGCCGAGGAAGACGAGCACCGCAGCGGGGAGATCGGGGAACGGTGCGGCCCGCTGGATCCAGGCCGTGACGTACCCATCCCACCGATGCGCTGTGGGGAAGGACGCCGCCCAGGTGAGCAGGGCAAACACGGCAAGCGGTGCGGTGACGCGGAACCATACCATGCGAGGATGTCTTCGGGAGAGTTCGCCGTGCGTCCTGGCGCCGGTTGACACATCACCCCGCACATCATAGAATAAGAAGCCGTGGCCGTCACATCAGCGGCGGCCACACATTTCTTCTCTCGCGGATTCGCGGTCAACAGCTGGAGGAAGACTGATGCGAACGATGATGGCCTCCCCCAAGGAGCCGGGCCGGTGGTTTGTCGTAGACGCCAAGGATCAGATCCTTGGGCGGCTGGCCAGCCGGATCGCGTCGGTCCTCCGGGGCAAGGCGCGCCCGACGTTTACCCCGTACGTGGGGGGGGATCACGTCATTGTCGTAAACGCCGACAAGATCCGCCTGACCGGGCGGAAGGCCGAGCAGAAGAAATATTTTCACCATTCCGGGTATCCTAGCGGGCTCCGCACGACCGTCGCCGGGGATATGCTGAAGCGCCACCCGGAGACCGTCATTCGGGAGGCCGTTCGGGGGATGCTGCCGAAGACCCCGCTGGGGCGGGAGTGCCTGCGGAAGATGCGGGTGTACCGGGGCACGGAACACCGCCACGCCGCCCAGCAGCCGGCGGTGCTCGATCCGCGGCCAGAGCGGGAGCGTGACGCGTGATGGAAGGGACAGCTCCGATCATGACCTCCGGGAGCCGGAAGGAAGCGATCGCCCGGGTCCGGATGATCCCCGGAACCGGCAGCATCGTCGTGAACGGCCGCCCGGCCGAGCAATACTTCCCGAAGGGGCCCGTGCAAACGGTGATCCGACAGCCCTTGGTCGTCGCCAACGCCGAGGGACGGTTCGATATCGTCGCCCACGTCACCGGCGGGGGCGTGCACGGGCAGGCCGGGGCGGTGCGCCACGGCATCGCGCGCGCGCTGCTGGCGTTCGACGCCGAACTTCGCTCCCCGCTCCGGAAGGCCGGGTTCTTGACCCGGGATCCGCGCACCAAGGAACGGAAGAAGTACGGTCACAAGCGGGCACGGAAGGGCTTCCAGTACTCGAAGCGGTAGGCCCCAGGTCGCCCCGGTCTCACCGATCGTCCCGGCGGGCACCATCTTATCTGCACGAGCTTCCCACCTTCGGGGGGACTCTCTCCGTGATCTCCCTTGCGGGAGCAGGGCGTTCTTGCCCGGACAGGAGCCCTCCAGCGGACCGGCGAACATGACATGGGGCGCGGGCCGCGCCCCTTTTTCGCTCGCGCCGGGGAGGGGACGCGGGGCGCTGTGGAGGGACCGATGCCGACCGTGCGCGGGCGTGATTACTTGAGCGTCCGGGATCTCGACCCCGACGAGCTGCGCGGCATCCTCGAGCGCGCCGTGGAGCTCAAAGCCCAGGTTCGGGCCGGAGCCCACACCCCGGTCCTCCGCGGAAAAACCCTGGCCCTTGTGTTCGAAAAGCCGTCGCTCAGGACCCGGACCACGTTCGAGACGGGAATGTTCCAGCTGGGGGGGAACGCGGTCTACCTCGGACCGCACGATATTCAGATGGGAACCCGTGAGACCCCCGCCGACGTCGCGCGCAACCTCGACCGGTGGGTGGACGCGATCGCCGCCCGAACATTCGCCCAGGGGACCGTTGAGACGCTCGCTGAGCACGCCCACATTCCCGTGATCAACGCGCTTTCCGATTGGGAGCATCCCTGTCAGGCGCTCGCCGCCCTGCTGACGATCCGGGAGCGGTTTGGCCGGCTGGAGGGAGTCCGACTTGCCTGGGTGGGGGATGGGAACAACACCCTCCGGTCCCTCATCTACGGAGGGGCGAGGCTCGGGATGTCGATCGTGATTGCCACCCCTGGGGCGTACCGCCTGGATGCCGAGACGGTCCGCTGGGGGCAGGCCGCGGCCAAGGCGTCGGGGGGCGCGCTCGCCGCGATCGAGGATCCCGTCGCCGCCGTGCGTGAGGCCGACGTGATCTATACGGACGTGTGGACCAGCATGGGGCAGGAGTCCTCTGCGGCCGCCCGGCGCGAGGTGTTTCAGCGCTTCCAGGTGAACGCCGCCCTTCTGGCGCATGCGCCGGCCCACACCGTGGTGACGCACTGCCTGCCGGCCCACCGCGGGGAAGAGATCACCGACGAGGTGCTGGACGGTCCCCGGTCGGTGACCTTCGACGAGGCGGAGAACCGGCTGCATACGCAGAAAGCCCTACTGGCGGAGGTGCTCTGAGCGCGATGCCCCTGGCGATGCCGACGTTCCGGCCATCGGATCTGGTCGACATCCTCGTCGTCACCTTCATCATCTTTCAGATCCTCATGCTCGTGCGCCGGACCCGCGCGGTGCAGCTGGTCATCGGGCTGGCGGTGCTGTTCGCCGCCTATGTGATCAGCCAGTACCTGCAGCTGTACACGCTGCAGTGGCTCCTCAGCCGGGTCGGCCTGGTGGTGCCGATCGCCCTCCTCGTGCTGTTCCAGCCCGAACTTCGCCGGATGCTCGAGCAGTTGGGTCGGGGCGGGGTGTCGCTCGTCGGGATCACCACCCACGGGCTCGATCGCGAAACGCGGATCCGCCTCGTGAACGATGTCGCGCGGGCGGCGCGGATCCTCGGCTCGCGGAAGATCGGCGCCCTGATCATTCTGGAACGAAATGTCGGACTGGCGGATTTTATCGAAACCGGGATTCGGGTGGACGGGCTCGCCACGGTTCAGTTGCTGATCAGCATCTTTTTCCCGAACACCCCCCTGCACGACGGCGCCCTGATCATCCGCGGCAACCGCGTCGTTGCCGCCGGCTGTCTCCTCCCGCTGACCGAGCGGCCCGGGCTCAGCCGGGCGCTTGGCACGCGCCACCGGGCAGCGCTCGGGATCACCGAGGAAACCGATGCGGTCGCCGTGGTCGTGTCGGAGGAGACCGGGACGATCTCACTGGCGCGGGAGGGCCGCCTGACCCGCGGCCTGACCGAGGAGGAGCTCAAAGTGACGCTCCTCGCCCTCACCGTTCCCCAGCCGATACGCATGCCCGGGTTTCGGGTTCCCGCCGTACGCGTCCCGATGTCCGTCCGGGTTCCGGGAATCTGGCAGTGGGCCAGGCGTCGAGGCGAATGAAGCGTTTCCTCGACGAGCGGACCCTCTACCTGCTCCTCTCCGGGGCGATCGCCGTCGTGATGTGGCTCTATGTGGCCACCGCCCAAAACCCGCTGGTTTCGCGATCGATGAAGGTCGATATTCAGCTCCACAACCTCGACCCCAATGAAGTCGTGATGCGGCCGTCGGCGAGGACACCGCTGCAGGCGACAATCCGGGTTCAGGGGCCCCGCTCCCAGGTCGCGCTGCTGACGCCAAAGCTCGTCGATGCCTATGCCGACCTGTCTGGGCTGGGACCGGGAGATCATCCCGAGGTCCCGGTCATCATCACCCCGCCGCCCGACGTGCGGGTCGCCGATCAGCGGCCCGCCTCGATCCTGGTTGTGCTCGACGCCTTGGCCTCGAAGCGGCTCCCCATCGAGGTGAGCCTTCTCGCTGCCCCGCCCGAGGGGATCACGCTGGGGGCGGCCCATACGGCGCCGTCCGTGGTGGTCGTGAACGGTCCTTCCCGCCAGGTGGCCCAGGTGCGCCACGCCTTGGTGTACTTCGACACCGCCGCGGTGAGGCAGCAGGTGGTGGCCTCGTTGCAGGTCGCTCCCGTCGATGCGACCGGCCAGGCGGTGACGGGCGTCAAGGTGACCCCCAGCAACGTCAACATGACCCTCGCCGTCCGCGAAGCGGTGATCAGCAAGGTCGTCCCCGTGGTGCCGACCCTGGTGGGCACGCCCCAGCCGGCCCTCGCGGTCACCAGCGCGACCACGGTTCCCGGGATCGTGACCCTCACCGGCCCCAGCGCGGCGCTCACGGGGGTGGAGAACGCCGCCACCGCGCCCGTCGACGTCACGGGGGCGCATGGCGACCTCGTCCGCCGGGTCGCCCTGCAGCTGCCGGCCGCGGTCTCGGCGTCCACGAGGCAGGTGACGGTGACCGTGCGGGTTGGACGTGGGCTGCTCTCCACGGTCCTGCGCGGCGTCGCGGTGCGGGTGATCGGCGTGCCCGCGGGGGGCGCCTTCCGGGTGATGCCCGACCGCGTGGACGTCCAGGTCGAGGGGCCGCAAGACCTGGTGCGGGGTCTCACCGCGCAGTCCGTCACCGCGGAGATCAGCGCGGCGGGGCGGGGGCCCGGCCAGTACACGATAAGCCCGCGCGCGGTTCTCCCGCCGGGGATCCGCGTCCTGACGGTGCAGCCGGCCCAGGTCGTGGTTATCCTGTCGTCGTTGTGAGGGTCTGTGGGGCGGTTGTTCGGGACCGACGGGATCAGGGGCATCGCCAATGCGGACCTTTCCACCGAGCTCGTCGACCGGGTAGGACGGGCGGCGGCGCTCGTGCTCGCTCCCGGAGGCCGCGGCCGTTTCGCCGTCGGGCGTGATCCGCGGATCTCGGGTCATCTCCTCGAGGCCGCCCTCACCGCGGGCATGGCCTCCGCCGGCGCCGATGTGCTGCGGCTCGGCGTGATTCCCACCCCGGCCGTCGCCTACCTGACCCGGCTGCTCGATGTGCACGCCGGCATCGTCATCTCCGCGTCCCACAACCCGGTCGAGGACAACGGGGTCAAGTTTTTCTCGGCGACCGGGTTCAAATTGCCGGATTCGGTCGAGGCGGAGATCGAGGGCGCTTTGGACCGTGCGGCGGCGCTGCCGCGACCGATCGGCAGCCGGGTCGGGAGGATCGTCGACGTTCCCGACGCCCGGGAACGCTACCTGGCATACGTTGCCGGTCTCGCCCGCGCAACTTTGGAGGGGTGGCGCATCGTCGTGGACTGCGCCAACGGGGCGACAAGCGAGGTCGCCCCGGCCCTGTGGGAGCGATTGGGCGCCACGGTCATTCCCATCCACGCCGCTCCCGACGGGACCAACATCAACGCCGGGTGCGGGTCCACCCACCCCGAGGTGATCCAATCGGCGGCGCGGGCGCACGGCGCCGACGTGGGCTTCGCCCACGACGGGGACGGTGATCGGGCGATCGCCGCCGACCGGCACGGGCACCTCGTCGACGGGGATGCGATCATGGGGATCACCGCCCTCCACCGCCAGGCCCGTGCGGAACTCCCTGGCAACCTCGTCGTGGCGACGGTGATGAGCAATCTGGGCCTGGAGCGGGTCCTCCGCGCCGCCGGCATTCACCTGGATCGGGTCCGCGTGGGGGATCGATACGTCCTGGAGCGGATGCTGGCGAGCGGAGCAGGCGTGGGCGGCGAACAGAGCGGGCATGTCATCTTCCTGGACCGGGCCACGACCGGGGACGGGTTGGTCACCGCGGTCGAACTCGTCAACGTGATGCTCGATTCCGGCCGGCGGCTGGACGAGCTTCGGGTTCCGTTCGTCCGGTATCCGCAGGTCCTGCTCAACGTGCGGGTCGTCCATCCCGAGCGTTGGGCCGACGATCCCGAGATCCTGCGCGCCGTCGCGGAGGCCGAGGCGCGGTTGGGAGGGCGCGGCCGGGTCCTCATCCGGGCCTCCGGAACCGAGCCGCTCGTCCGCGTCATGACCGAGTCCGAAGATGCGGGGATCGCGGAGGAGATCGCCCGCGAGCTCACCGAGTTGGTGACCCATCGGCTCGGGGGAGCGGCCGAGCCGGGGGTCCCAAACGGCGACGCGGCTGAGGGGCTGGGCGGAGGGGAATAATAATGGGTTGAATCCCACAAGGGGCGCCGCGGCGGGGGGCAGGACGCTCGGATCCTCCGTCGAAGTAGCGGCAGACCTCGGCGGGAGACGGTGACCCTGCCGCGGGTCAAGGTCGACGAAGCAGTCCGAGGGGAGGTGAGGGGGAACAGACCGCAGTGAAGCGCCGGAACTCGCCCCGGTCCGCATAGGGGGCGAGTTGACGAGGAAGGGGATCTCGAGTGGGGCCGCGCGGCTCCTATTCGGCGGGTGACCCTAGGCCGGTCCAGCCTCAAGGACGCTGCCAAAACCCGAGGGCGACCCCGGGGACAGAAGGCGTCCGGGACGAGTTGATATCTTTGGCAGCGGGTGGTGCGATGGGTTCCCCACCTGCGCGTCGCCGCGAGCAGCGATCTCTGCCGCTGCCAACTTCCGCCCACACCACAGCGATCGTCTAGGTGGTCCATGCCTGCGCGGTCCTGTGCGGGGCGATCGGGAGGCAGCTATGTGCGGCATCATGGGGTTCATCGGGGGCCGGTCGGCGGTCCCCGTGCTCCTCGACGGACTGCGCCGCCTGGAGTACCGGGGATACGATTCCGCCGGCGTGGCGGTGGTGACCAACGGCAGGATCGAAGTGCGCAAGTCCGCCGGAAAGCTCTCGCAATTGGTGGGGATCGTTGAAGGCTCACCCCTTAGCGGGGTGATCGGCATCGGGCACACGCGATGGGCGACCCACGGGCATCCGTCGGATGAGAACGCTCACCCACACAGCGACTGCCACGGTCGCGTCGTGGTCATCCACAACGGGATCATCGAGAATTTCCTGCCTCTGAAAGAGGGCCTGGTGGCTCGCGGCCACCGGTTCCGGTCCGACACCGACACCGAGGTGCTCGCGCACCTCATCGAGGAAGCGTACCGAGGCGACCTTGCCGCTGCGGTCGAGCACGCGGTGGCACAGGCCTCCGGCGCCTATGCCCTCGTGGTACTCTCGGCGGACGAGCCAGACAAGATCGTCGCCGTGCGGCGGATCAGCCCCCTGATCATCGGATTGGGCGCCGACGAGATGCTGCTGGCGTCCGACATCCCCGCGCTCCTGCCGTACACACGGGACGTGATCATCATCGAGGACGGCGAGATTGCCGTCCTGACCCGACGGGACGTCGTGCTGTCGCGCATCGGTGGAGGGCGGATCGACCGACCGCCGATGCGGGTGACGTGGGACGCGGGTGCCGCGGAAAAAGACGGCCACGCCCACTTCATGCTCAAAGAGATCCTGGAGCAGCCGCGGGCGCTGCAGGAGACGATGATGGGGCGGCTGCCCGATGACCGCCGCATCGCCCTGGACGGGGTGACCCTGACTCCCGAATTCGTTCGCGACCTGGCCAAGGTGTGGATCGTCGCCTGCGGGACCGCCTACCACGCCGGGTTGGTCGGGCGGACGCTGATCGAGCGGCTCGCCCGGGTCCCGGCGGAGGCGGATCTGGGCAGCGAGTTCCGCTACCGCTCGCCGCTGATCGGCGACCGGGTCCTGGCCGCCGCGATCAGCCAGTCCGGGGAGACCGCCGACACGCTCGCGGCAGCCCGGGAGGCACGGACGCGGGGCGCGCGCCTGATGGCGGTGGCGAACGTCGTGGGCAGCACGCTGGCCCGAGAAGCGGACGACGTGCTCTACACGCGTGCGGGTCCCGAGATCGCCGTCTGTTCGACGAAGGCCTACCTCACGCAGCTCGCCGCCCTGACGATGCTGGCGATTTACTTGGGGCAGGTCCGGGGAACGCTTCCGGCAGGCCGGGTGGCGGAGCTGATCCAGGGGATGCGCAGCCTCCCGGTGCGCGCACAGGGCGCCCTCGCGCTCGAGCCCGCCATCGTGAAGCTCGCCGAGCGGCTGCAGACGACGCACCACGCCTTCTTCATCGGCCGCGGGCTCGATTATCCGGTGGCAATGGAGGGGTCGCTGAAGCTGAAGGAGATCAGTTACGTGCACTCGGAGGCGCTCGCCGCCGGTGAGCTCAAGCACGGGACGCTCGCCCTGGTGGTCCCGGGCGTCGTGGTGATCGCCGTGGGCACCCAGCCCGATGTGATCCAGAAGACGGTCAGCAACGTCCAGGAGGTCCGGGCGCGGAGGGCGGAGATCGTCGGAGTGGCGACCGAAAACACCGCGGACGCGCTCCGGCCGCACGTCGACGAACTGCTCGTCCTCCCGGCGGTGGATCCCCTCCTCGCGCCGATCCTCGCGGCGATCCCGCTGCAGCTGCTGGGCTACCACATGGCCCGGCTGCGGGGTCACGATGTCGATCAGCCCCGAAACCTCGCGAAGAGCGTGACCGTGGAGTGAGAGTGCTCGTCACCGGGGGGGCCGGGTTTATCGGATCGCACGTTGCCGATGCCTACCTCCGGGCCGGCCACCACGTGGCCGTGGTCGATGCCCTCCTCGGGGGCGGGGCCAACCGGACTCCACCCGCCGCCCGCTTCTACCAGGAGGACATCCGCGGTCCGGGGTTGGCCGAGGTGTTTCGGGCGGAGCGCCCGGAGGTGATCTCCCACCACGCCGCCCAAGCGAACGTTCGCCGGTCGTTGGCGGATCCGGTCTTCGATGCGGAGGTCAACGTCCTCGGGACGGTCCGCCTCCTCGACCTGGCTGTCCGGCACGGCGCACGGCAGTGCATCTTCGCGTCCACGGGCGGCGCGCTGTACGGGGAGCCCGCGTCCCTGCCCGTCCTCGAGGAGGCCCCGATTCTGCCGACGTCGCCGTACGGGCTGCACAAGTACCTCGGCGAGCACTGCGTGGATTACTACCGGCGGATGCACGGGCTCCAGACGGTGACCTTCCGGTACGCCAACGTCTACGGCCCGAGGCAGGATCCGTCGACCGAGGCCGGGGTGATCGCGATCTTCGCGGAGGCTATGCTCGCCGGGCGGCGGCCGGTGATCTTCGGGGACGGGACTCAGACCCGGGATTTCGTCTACGTCGGGGACGTGGCCGACGCGAACCTCCGCGTCCTGGGGCGGTCCATCGCCGCGCCGATGCACATCGCCACCGCGGTGGAAACGTCGATCAACGACCTGGCCGCCCGGCTCCGCGCCCTGGTGGGGGCGGCGGTGGAGCCTGAGCATGGCCCCCCGATTCCGGGAGAGGTGCACCGGATCTTCCTTGGGAACGCTCGGGCGGAGTCGGCGCTGGGATGGCGTCCGCGGACGTCGCTGGAGGAGGGTCTTCGGCGGACCGTCGAATGGTTCAGGGTGGAAAGGAGCACTCGAACATGATCGACAAGGAGCTGCTGGAAATCCTCGCCTGCCCGGTCTGCAAGGCACCCGTCGTGCAGCGCGACGACCGGATCATCTGCACGAAGTGCGGCCGCCGGTACCCAATCCGCGACGACATCCCGGTGATGCTGGTCGATGAGGCGGAGCAGCCGGCGCCGTAACCCGTGGGCCCGCCCGCGGATGTCGGCGCGGTCGCGGGTCGTGCGGGGTGCGCCGCGGTCCGTGGGGGCGCGCGCGTGATCCGCGGACTCGGGGTGGACATCGTGGAGGTGGACCGCATCCGTCGGGCCATGGCCCGGTGGGGCGAGCCGTTCCTCCACCGGGTATTCACGCCCGCGGAGCTCGCCCGGGGCGGGACGTCCCCCGCCGCGGCGGAGCGGCTCGCCGGCCGCTTCGCGGCGAAGGAGGCCGTGATGAAGGCCCTCGGCCAGGGCCGGCGCGGGGTGGGGTGGCGAGAGATCGAGATCACGACCGATCCGTCGGGCAAGCCGGGGGTCCACCTCAGCGGGCGGGCGGCAGAAATCTCGGATCGTCTGGGCGTGCGCGCCTGGTCGCTCGCGATCTCCCACACCCGCCTGATGGCCATCGCCCAGGCGCTTGCCGAGTGACGGGTCGTCCGCGGCAGAGCGCTCCGTCGGGACTGCGGTGAAGCTGCCCACGCCGTCCGAGATGGCCGGCTTGGAACGGCGCTGCCAGGAGGCGTGCGGGATTTCCGTCGCCGCCCTCATGGAGCAGGCGGGGGCCCGCACGGCCGAGGTGGCGCGCACGCTGCTGCGGATCTCGGGAGGGCGCCGGGTCGTCGTGCTGGTCGGCAAGGGCAACAACGGCGGCGATGGGCTCGTCGCCGCGCGCCACCTCGCCGGCGACGGCCCGACCAGCGTCGTGCTGCTCGCCCCCCGCGAGGAGATCCGAGGGCTCCCCGCGACGCACCTCGAGGCGCTGCGGGAGCGGAGCGTCAGCCTGGAGGACGCGGCCTCGCTGGTCCCTTCGGCTCTTGAGGCTACCCTCGGTGAGGCCGACTTGATCATCGACGCCATCTTCGGGACGGGGTTCCGCGGTCCGGCCGGTGGCCTCCCCGCCCGAGTCATCGAGGCGGCCAACGCCTCGGGCGCGCCGATCCTCGCCGTCGACCTCCCGTCGGGGGTGGATGCGGCCAGCGGGCGGGCCGACCCGCCGTGCATCCGGGCGGCGGCGACGGTCGCGATGGCCCTGCCAAAGGTGGGGACGATGCAGTATCCTGCGGCGGCCCACGCCGGTCACGTATACGTCGCCGATATCGGGATTCCCGATGCCCTCGTGCGTGAGGCCGCGATCCCCACTTCACTGACCACCGCCCGGTGGGTGGATCGAACGCTCCCCCGGCGTCCCGCGGACAGTCACAAGGGCCGGTTCGGTCGGATTGCGATCGTCGCCGGGGCCCGGGGATTCGCCGGCGCCGCCGTCCTCGCCGCCCGGGGGGCGATCCGGGCCGGCGCGGGACTGGTCACCGTGGGACTCCCTGCCTCTCTGGCCGCGATGCTCCCGGCGGCGCTCCCCGAGGCGATGACCCGGGCGCTGCCGGAAACCGCCGCCGGCACGCTGAGCGAGGAGGCCGGTCAGGCCGTGATCGAGTTCGCTGCCGCATCCGACGTGGTGGCCGTGGGGCCGGGCCTGACCACGCATCCCGAGGTTGTCGCGCTCGTGCGCCGAGTGCTGCCGCAAATCGAGCGGCCGATCGTTGTGGACGCGGATGGGTTGAACGCCTTCGAGGGCGCCGCCGGCCTGCTCGCCGATCTCCCGGGCCCGTTGGTGATCACGCCGCACCCGGGAGAGATGGCCCGCCTTCTGGGCCGCGGGGTCCCGGACGTGGAGAGCGACCGTCTCCAAAGCGCCCGCGCGGCCGCGCGCCTCGTGCGAGGGATCGTCATTCTCAAGGGAGCTCGATCGGTGGTGGCCTCCCCGGACGGGCGTGCGTCCATCATCCCCACCGGCAACCCGGCGATGGCGACCGGGGGGATGGGGGACGTTCTCACGGGGGCGGTCGCGGCGTTCTTGGGTGCGGGGCTGCCCCCGTTCGAGGCCGCGGCGTGCGCGGCCTATCTGCACGGGCTTGCGGGGAACCTCGCCGCTGCTGCCCGCGGAGAGCTCGGGCTGCTGGCCCACGAGGTCGCCGATGAGATCCCGCGGGCGCTCGCCGACGTCCGATCAGGGCGGGTCGATGAGGGCATCAGTGCCGTCCCGTGACCCCGAGGCCGCAAGCGGGGTCGACCCTTCGGGACCGACCCCGCCGACGCACCGTGCCTGGGCCGAGATCGATCTGGGAGCGGTTCGCGACAACATGCGCGCACTGCGGGCGGCGTTGCGTGCACCTGCTCGGATGATGGCGGTGGTCAAAGCGGACGCCTACGGCCACGGGGCGTGTGAGGTGGCCCGGGCGGCAGTGGAGGCGGGCGCGGCGTCGCTCGGCGTGGCGACGATGGAGGAAGGCCAGGAGCTCAGGCGCGCCGGCGTTCGGGCGCCCATCCTGCTCCTCGGCTACACGTCCCCCGAAGATGCGGAGACGGCGGTGGCGCACGATCTCTCCGTGACCGTCTTTCAGCGAGAGATGGCACACGCGCTCAGCGCGGCCGCCTCGCGAGTCGGCCGCTCCGCCTCGGTGCACGTCAAGATCGACACGGGGATGGGGCGGATCGGGGTCAGCCCCGCCGACGCCGCCGCGCTGATCCGAGACATCAGCGCCTACGGCGGGATCCTCGTCGAGGGGGTGTGTACGCACTTCGCGACGGCGGACGAGCCCGACCTGGCGGCGGCGAGGCGGCAGTGGGAGATCTTCCTGAGCGTGCTCCGAGACCTCGAGGCGCAGCGGCTGCCCTGCGGGACTCGGCACGCCGCAAACAGCGCGGCCCTCCTGGCCCTCCCCGAGGCGCATCTCGATCTGGTGCGGGTGGGCCTCGCCCTCTACGGGATTCCGCCGGCAAGGCACCTGGCGGGGAAGGTGCCGCTGCGGCCCGTGATGCGGTTCCTGGCGCGCGTCGGCCACGTGAAGCGCGTGGCCGCCGGGACGCCGATCGGCTACGGCCATGCGTATCGGGCGCCGCGGGAGACCACGATCGCGACGGTCGCCGTCGGGTACGGCGACGGGTACCCGCGGCTGGCCGGCGGAACGGGGACGGTGGTCCTCGGGGGATCCCGCGTCGGGATCGCCGGTCGGGTGTCGATGGACCAGTGCACGGTCGACGCCGCCGACCTGCCCGTGTCGGTCGGAGACGTCGCGGAGCTGTGGGGAGAGACCCTCCCCGTCACCGATGTGGCGGAGGCGGCGCAGACGATTCCCTACGAGGTGCTGGCCGGCGTGAGCCGGCGCGTGCCGAGGGTGTTCGTGCGGGACGGGCGGGTGGTGGGGGCTCGCACCTTGCTCGGGGACGCTTCCTAGAGTGTCCAGTGTGGACGAGGTGTTGACACTTTTGCACTCCAACCAAGAGCGTCGTCATCATTCAACTGGCCTTCCGAGCGGCGAACACCGACGCTGGCGTGCGCCCCTGCAACCGGTAGCCTTGGTGCGGCCGCTCC